>NZ_JAVRBQ020000118.1:0-21185 GCF_034531215.2 Nostoc sp. ChiSLP03a | reverse complement strand
AAATTGCAAAACCCTTACTCAACTACGTCAAAAGCTAGCTTCTGTCCTAGAAACAATTACACCAGAATACATTGCTTCCCTTACTTCTTACGACTTTATTCTCGAAGCTTTATTTAGCGCAGCTTCATAAAGAATTGGTATAACTCCAAATTCCACCTCCATACCAGTAATTCTGGAAGGAAATCAGCTTTCTTAGGCATGGGGCATGGGGGTAGAAAAACAGAGGGGAAGAATTTTCTGTTTGCTTTCTCGCTTCTTTAATAATGCCCAATGACGCCACTTACTCCACTTGGGGAGACCCCAAGACCGCAGTGGCTCCCCAATGCCCAATGCCCAATGCGCAATGCCCAATACTTATGGCAATTCTACCGAAGTTGGTTTAGCGATATGTGGCAAACCCCAACCTAATTTTTCTCGCAAAATTCGGAAAAACTCAGGCGGTTGCAGGCGAATAAATCGGGCACTATATTGCGATCGCTCCATATATACTCGATCTTCTGGTAAGATATAGCACCCTCCATTACCATCTACTACCATTACCAGCCGAGGGATATTGACTGGGTAGATATTGACCGATTCAGTATCTGGAAATACCAATGCTCTAGAAGCTAGGGAATGGGGACAAATGGGTACTAGCTGTAAAACAGGTACGCCAGGAGTCACCACTGGACCACCAGCACTCAATGAGTAAGCTGTAGAACCAGTAGGCGTAGAAACAATCACACCATCTGCGGCAATATCTACTGGCGCATGACGCCCTATGGCAATTTCAAAATGGCACATAGAGGTCAAAGGTTCTCGGTGTAGCACCATTTCATTCAGGCATAGGGCTTCCCATAGCACTGAATCATCCCGAAACACTTTGACATTGAGCATTGCTCGTTCTTCAATTTCATACTCACCTGCCATTACCTGTTCTAGTGATTGAGGCAATTGATTCAGGAAAGTTTCCGTCAAAAATCCCATGTGGCCGGTATTCACTGTTAACAGTGGAATACCACAAGGGGCTACTTGACGAGACGCTGCCAGAACAGTGCCGTCTCCCCCTAATACCACTGCAAACTCCATATCTGAATCAAAACCAGGGGGTGTCAGACCGTCAATGGGAGTGTGGCACACAGGACTCTCCGGGTTAGGATAGCCCAATATACCACCGATACTCGATGTGATACATACATTCCAACCGACTGCGGTTAGCTTGTCTTTCAACTCAATAGCGACACGGCCCGCTATCGGTTTAACGTCATTGTAGATAATGCCTGCTTTCGGCACACTCAAATATCCAAGTTTAGGCGATGCTCTGTATTATGTAATCGTTACACATTTTGGTCATGTAGTCATTAATCTAGAGTCAAAGATCCAGAGTCTAGGGTTTTACGACTAATGTCTGTTTCGTAATGACTATTGACTATTAGCTTTTGAAGACTGTTTAAAAGGAGTTTTTTTAGGTTTTTGCTTTTTATTTTTATTTTTCTGGTAGTCTACTTCTTTGAGTTTCTTCATTATTCGGCTGAAGTACTCTTGGAGATAACTTTCTAGGGTTGTGGTTTGTTGCGGATCTAAACCAAATACTGTGTATACATCATCCATTGAAGCATTTAACTGTTTACCACTAGCCAATACCTCTGTAAACGCCAGTCTGTCTGCTACGTTCCATGCCCACTGAAAGAATCGCATTATGCCCCGCACTGTACGCAGTAAGTTTATTGGCATCCGCGTTACTCTAGCATCTTTTCCAGATAAGCGTTCGCACAGGTTGATAATTTCTTCCGCACTCCATGCACGAGTACCGACTACAGGAAAAGCTTGGTTTTCCGTTTCTGGTACGCTTAATGCCCGGATTGCAAACTTAGCAATGTCCTGAGTGTCCATATAGGCAATGGGAGAAGAATTACCTGTTACCCAAACTGGCTGTCCTTCCAAAATAGGAATCCCATACTGGCCGATTAACCCTTGCATAAACCCAGCTAGTCGCAAGATGGTATAATTCAAGCCTGACTCAGCCAAGAATAATTCTGTACACCGCTTAATTTCCATTAGCGGCACTTCTGGGTATTTATCAGCATCTAAAATCGAAAAGAAAATAAAACGCTCTACACCCGCTGCAATTGCAGCTTGAATCAATGCTACTTTCCCGTCCCAGTCCACTTGTTTGATACTTAGTGAATCTGTAGGGCGAGAGGTTGAGGCATCAATAACTTGGGTTACACCAACTAAAGCTTCTGCTAGGGTATCGGGGTAACGTAAATTTCCAGGGACGAGTTCTGCTCCCCATTCTTTCAGAAAAGCTGCTTTTTTACTGCTGCGGACAAGACAGCGTACTTTATATCCCTCATCGATAGCACGACGAGCCACTTGTCTTCCTAAGGTGCCAGTGGCACCGACGATTAATAAAGTCATGAGGGTTGTAATAAATTTTAATGTTTTATGAAAAGAATGTTATCAGAATAACCTATGCAAACAAAAGTTTACATCTTTTCTCAGAAAATCAATTTATTTTGATGGACTTATGAGAAAATAGCTGTCCGATTAACGGACAAGCTTTTTTCTCATGTTGATGAAAAGGGAACAGGGAGTAGGGAATGGGGAGAATAATAACTCTTAACTCCTAACTCAGCACTCAGCACTCAGCACTCAGCACTCAATCAATTATTCTTCTGTGCCTTGAATTTTCAGTAACAACGCGCCTAAGCCCCAGCCTATGAAGATTAAACCGAAAGACAATAGAGCTGCATTCAAAATTTCGCCGCCCATTAGTGTGATTCTCCTTATGCAAATTGGTGTGTAAACTAGGTCTACCAGAAGCTTTTCAACAGTTGCTAGGATTAGACCTGTGTAAACAATTTTAAACTAGTTTAGCAGCTAATCCCTACTGGCTTGGGGGTAATCCCCATTCTTGGTAGAAGGGAAGATGGGTAAATTGGAAAATTTTGATGATAATAATTATGAAGAATTTTTATGTATCAAAATAATCAAGGTGGTTTAATAAATTTTGTGAAAGAGAATCGTCCGCGTTTGGCGCTGACGCTCGGAGATCCGGCAGGAATTGGGCCGGAGGTGATTTTGAAAGCTTTAGCCGATCCAGAAATTCGTCAAAAATATGACGTTACAGTAGTGGGTAACGGAGATTTGCTGGCACAGATTTATTACAAACTGAATTTAACTGAGAATTTAGTAGCTTTGGCAAATCCAGATGATTTGTCAGTCAGCGATGTGCAGTTGGATGGAAAAATTAAAGATCGAATTATTTCAGGAATAGGTAATGCAGCCAGTGGTGCGGCTAGTTTTGCGTATATGGAATATGCGATCGCTCAAACACTGGCTGGTAAATTTGATGGTATAGTCACAGGGCCGATCGCCAAATCTGCTTGGAAGGCGGCAGGATATAATTATCCAGGGCAAACAGAACTTTTGGCACAAAAATCAGGTGTTGAGCGTTTTGGGATGTTATTTGTAGCGCGATCGCCTCATACTGGTTGGACACTCCGCGCTTTACTTGCAACCACACATATTCCCTTACGTCAAGTAGCCGATGTGTTGACACCGCAGTTGTTGATACAAAAACTGGATTTGTTAGTGGAGTGTTTAGAGAAAGATTTTGGTATATATAGAGGAAGAATTGCGATCGCCGGTTTAAATCCCCACAGTGGCGAACAGGGACAACTTGGACACGAAGAACAAGATTGGTTAATTCCCTGGTTAGAGCAAGAGCGGCAAAACCGACCACAATTGCAGTTAGATGGCCCGATACCGCCAGATACAATGTGGGTTAAACCTGGTCAAGCTTGGTATGGAAATTCTTTAGTACAAAATCCAGCTGATGGCTACTTGGCACTTTACCACGACCAAGGCTTAATTCCGGTGAAGCTGATGGCGTTCGATCGGGCAGTTAATACTTCTATTGGTCTTTCTTTCGTTCGCACTTCACCCGATCATGGAACAGCGTTTGATATTGCGGGTAGGGGAATTGCTGATGCTACGAGTATGAAAGCAGCAATACATTTAGCCGCTGAGTTAGTTAGTCAAAGATTGGCTAAGAAAAATATAGCACAAGCCTTCGTGGTTAGGACATTAACAGATGATAAAACTTAGACACGACAAGACTTTTCACCCAATCCCCAGTCACCAGTCCCCAGTCCCTTGCTATAATAAATAATCTTTAAGTGCAGCTTTGCTTAAAATCTTCAAGACACGACCAAATCAGTTCTGAATATGGTTCAGTTAAGCATTTCTTTTTTATTTCAGTGTTATTTGCACTTTTGTGGTTGCCATAAAAACTAGTATTCTAGTCGGGCGCTTCAAACTTATAACCATAGCCTCGTACAGTTTTGATAAACTCCGGTATGCTGGGGTCGACTTCCATCTTTTTGCGAAGTTGACCAATATGCACATCAACTACCCGGCCATCTCCTACGTAGTCGCAACCCCAGATTTTTTGGATTAGCTGTGGACGACTCCAAGCTTGATTAGGATGACTTGCCAAAAAATGTAAGATATTAAATTCTAGTGCTGTTAAGGGAAGAGTTTTATCGTTAAGTGTTACCTCGCGACCCTCTGGATTAATTACTAGCTGCTTGAAAACGATACGTTGTGTTGGGGAGGGATTGATGTAGCGTATCCGCCTCAAAAGAGCTTCTACTCTAACTTCAACTTCTGCAAGACTAAATGGTTTAGTCATGAAATCATCAGCACCTGCGCTTAAGATTTTAATTTTATCAGCCTCGTCAGTCCTACTAGTTAGTATCAGCACTAAAACATTAGTACGACTCTGCATTTCTTGGCAAAGGCTATAACCAGTAACATCCGGCAAATTCCAATCCAGAATTACTAAAGCTGGGTTGAATTGCTCAAACAATGATAAAGCAGTCCTACCATCTGCTGCCGACTCTATTTGATATTTCCGACTTAAAAAACGATAGACAAGATTTCGGACGCCGAAGTCGTCATCAACGATCAGAATTTTGGGAGTAGTAGTAGCAGTAACCATAACCATAATGCTATCTATTGTAGATTGGGCGATTTGCTGTTGTGCCAGCTTTACTTTACGTGTTTCTGTTGAGTACCACCGCTACTGTAGTACTTGTGTACATTTAATTTTCCATGAAGCCGATCACAACTTCAGCCACGATAGGGCCAATAAAATTTATAATTATGGCATGATTTTTGCATAATTTTGAATTTGTATTGTATAATGTTAAAATTTTACGTTTGGAATAAGTGCAATTAAAAACCATCTCCGTAACCGCAAATAGTCAAAAGACACATCCAAAAGCGACGGGAATTGCTACAAATTTAAAAGAGTAAGGCACTCCCTGGTTAATTAGGTCTCTATAAAGGCTGAAAAACTAACCTATCAGCCAATCTAGATTTCAACTCCTACTTACTCGACTGTACTATAACCAACAAGTATGTTCTCTTAAAGAAGGTCTACGAAAATCTACCCTGGTGCATTTACATGTAGCTGCCCTCTTAAGCATATACTATACTACAAGTTTCAGCCTGAGCTATGACAAAAAGACTGAAAGCATCGCCAGAAGGTATATAGGGCGTCAAAACCAGCTTTAACAGACAAAAGCAATCGCAACAAGAATTTTTCTAGCAATATTATGATGTCAATAACTTGCTAGGAGCTTGTTTCAATAGTACTGCTGATAGCAGAATTAAGAAGTAAAACACCTTTTGTATTTGGGTAACTATCTAAGCATAAATAAATTTAAAGTTTGTATTTAGGACTTTAGTCCTGATAATCCTTGCTCTGAGCGAGAAATCGCTCACTACAAAGTAGAACTTTATTTTATATTTAATTATGTCTACCTACTTAACAGATTTAACTTATGTACCTCACAAACTTCTAATCTGCTGTATATAACTTTACAAGCTTAGCAGTAAATGAAGAGAGATTATTATTAGCGATCGCTGTTAGTAAAAAGGTATCAATTACTATCTTATTGCTAAATGTTTTTAATTTAAAACTAATGTTTTATCGATTGATGAGCAATTCAGTAAAATCTCAAATATCTAAATAACTAAAATATCAAAAAAAGATAAAATTCAAATATATTAAATTCAATTTCAAGAAAATATTGTCTGTTCATACTCTCAAAGGGCATTATTTACAATTGATTAATTGGTTGATTTTCGGAAAAATACTCGTCTATCTGAGGAGAGAGTTTGAAAATATTCATACCAGAGAAAGATCAATTGAATATCTTCAGTTCGCTAAATTACTATCAACATGGTCAGTAAGGAAAAATTATGGTTAATAACTTAGTCGGCGGCATCATTCCTCCACAACCACCAATAGAAGCACAAACTGATGCTCATACCCTAAAGAGTCGTCTAGAATGGGGCGAACCAGCTTTTACAATCCTGGATGTGCGCGATCGCGCAACCTTCAACGAAGGTCACATTATGGGAGCAATGCCAATGCCAGCAGATGAATTGGTAGAACGTGCAGTAGCTTCTTTGGATAAGAGCCGTGACATTTACCTTTACGGTGATAATGAACAAGACACTGCCCAAGCCGCACAACAACTGCGTTCTAATGGATTTGAGCATGTCTCCCAACTCAAAGGTGGTCTTGGCGCATGGAAGGCGATCGGCGGCCCAACTGAAGGTATTGTTGAATCAAAAACTCCCGCAGGTGCAGATGACTACAATGTTGTAGATCGGCTAAAAAACCACGAAGAAAATCTGCAAAAGGGCGGCACTAGCGTCACGGATTCCATTAAACAGGGAGCAAGTAACCTCAAAGAAGGAGCAAGTAACCTTAAAGAAGGTATTCAAGAGCAAGCAAGTAACCTCAAGGAAGGCGCTCAAGAGCAAGCAAGTAACCTTAAGGAAGGTATTAAAGAGCAAGCAAGTAACCTCAAAGAAGGTGCTCAAGAGAAAGCAAGTAACCTCAAAGAAGGTGCTCAAGAGCAAGCAAATAACCTCAAGGAAGGCGTTAGTGAATCTACTTCTAAAGACACTAATGATTCTAATGTTGGCTCTTAGGCAAAAAATACAGCAGAATTCAGAATTTGGGAGCAAAGCCAAAGACGCTTCGCCGAGGCGTCAGAATCCAAAAGTAAAAGAGGCTTTATATATACCTGGTTTTGAGACGAACCTTTGTGTATTTCACTTTCTTTGAAATCTGCTGTAATTTAGCATGAGGGTTTGTAGTAAGTACTTTAGTGCCTGGGAAAGAACGACTTTAGTACTTACTACGAACCTGCTTATTTATCAATTCCAACTTGACATATAACTACTGGGAATTGACGAACAATAAAAATTTCTTCTCACTATTCCCTATTCAATTAGTGTTCAAATAGATCCTTGAATTGCAATAAATCTAAGGAAACTATAGTTGGTAAAAACTCAAAACATTCTTGAGCAATTTGCCAACGTTCTTCTCGTTTCAGCATTTGTATTAACTTCTGCTGCACACTAAGTAAATAGCGTACATCGTTGGCAGCATAACTGAGTTGAGCTTCAGATAAGCTAACGGCGTTACCCCAATCAGAACTTTGAGAGCTTTTATCTAGTTCCACTTGTTCTAACTCTTGTACCACGTCTTTGAGTCCGTGGCGATTTGTGTAAGTACGGGCTAATTTACTAGCAATTTTGGTGCAAAAAATCGGCCGTACCTGAATACCTAGATTGGCCCGCAAAGTGGCCAAGTCAAATCTAGCAAAGTGAAACACTTTCACAACATTGGCTGCTTCCAAGAGTTTTTTTAAGTTGGGGGCGTCAGCTTGTCCTTTGGCTATGCGGATTGCAGTTACTTTCCCTTCAAGATTGCACAGCTGGACAAGACACAAGCGATCGCGCAACGGCAGTAATCCCATCGTTTCTGTATCAACTGCGATCGCTGTAGATTCTAAATACTCGCTAAGGGCTGCGTCACTGAGGTCGCGATCGCTCACCTGAAAATCTTGTAATGTCATCTTTCCTATTTATGAGCAATAAAAGACTGCAAGTATATCAAAGTAATCACACGATGCACTGCACTTTGTTCGTTAGAATTCTAAAATTGAGACAAATAAAGTATAAAAAAACGGGTTTATATTAAGTATAAAGTACTTGGAAAGGCGTAAAAATAACTTTCAAACTTAACGGTATTATGAGTCGCCAACCGAGAAATTTTCAACTAGGATTCTCTTACCAAGTTACTACTCGCTGCAATAACCGCGCTCTTTACCTGGCGAGCAAGAATGTCGGGAGGTCTTTTCGTATAATATCAACAAGGCTACGCCAACGAGACGCTTTGTCTAGCTTGCTTCTTTGTTCGCGGAGCGTCTGCCTAGAGAAGGAGTACGCTTCGCGAACAATGACGGTAGTTACGATCAAGCTCTACTAATAAATAATAAGTTTGTTTAGGGTGTTTTGGTTCTTTTGGTGAATATCAGGGGATTTTTGAGCGGTTATTGAACCGATAACCACACCGCCACCCACAATGTTAACCGCCTCTGAGTCTGAAAGTTCCTTGTAAACTGGAGCTTGCAATTCCGTTATTTTGATTTTTTTCATGGTGTATTCTTTTTTAATTTAATGATAGTGAGAAAGTCAAATAGTAACTCGACTTAAATTAGATTGACTGTGAAATGAACATTAACAAAACTGAGTAGTATAATCAAGGATTTTAATAAAACTTTAGGCAAAATATCCACTATTTGACGAAACACATCAAGTAACAGCTTGTAAACAGCATAATCAAGCATTAAAAAAAACTTTAGGCAAAACAATATACAATTTCCTCGTCCATTTTGAAACCTGGAGTAGTGCGGGCATCTTGCCTGCTACTACTAGCAGCGAACAAGATGCTTCCACACATAAAAACTAGATTTTTATCTAAGTGTAATCACTACCTTTGCCATTGAAGCAAGTCCCCACCCACACAAGCGATCGCCCTTAGTTCTTATACTAAGAAGCACACTTTCCCTGAAACAAGAATCTCCCACCACAGGGTGGCTTGGTGGGAGAGTGTCAATTGTCAGACCCTACATTATTATTGTTGTGCAAAAAATCAGAAATTAAATCTACCTAGTGCGAAAAAACATCTGTGTCAGATAGACTTCGCCTTGATTATTAGTAGCAACGCCAATTCCAGTCAGGTTGTAATTTCCTTTAAGGTTCTTTAGGTGTCCGGGACTTTTGATCCAGCCAGTAACAGCTTCCTCTACGGGGTTGCTATATCCCCGGTTAAAAGCAACATTTTCTGCTGCACTGTTGTAGCGAATCGGAATAGCTTTGACTCGCCCTTCAAATCCCTGATGGCTAAATGGGGTTTTACCTTTAGCCATATTTTGACTATGAATTCTTGCCTGTCGAGTTAAATTTGCATTTAAAGTCAACTTTGGCAGCCCTTTAGAAACCCGATATCGATTAATTTGCTCAAATACTGATTTTTCTAGCTCAGTAGTTTTAAAAGTAGGAGTCGATATTGCAACCTGACTAGAAAAAAGCGACAACAGCTTATTACGGGTGGATGTATTCGTAGAAGTATGATTTGGTATCGGAGCAGTCGTTAATCCACTAGCAAGGACAAGCGCACTTAAAGCGATGCCAAAAGCAGTTTGTCGGAACATGGAGAATTGCGTAATGTGTAGAGATATAAGACTTCTACTCTACCCTATTGTTCCAAGAATATATACCACAATACTATTAAGTAATGATGAATTTCGGCAATTTGGCTACATCCTTTACAAGTAACACAAACAATAATTTCCAATTGTCAGTATTTCAATAGGTCAGCTTCATGAAAATCATGGTTAATTTGGCTAATAATTTCAGATTTTCATGAATTATCTAGCAAAAGCTTTACTAACAGATTAAAGTCTGGGGAATTTGCGAAAAAACCTAAACTTTATCAAATCTAACGCTATGTGCAATAGACTTCTTGCAGAAGTCGGGAAAAGGGGAAGGGGAAAGGGGGAAAGGTTTCGTATTTTCCCTTTCCCTTTAACATGAGTCCCTTTTCCCACCTCTTGCAAAAAGCACTTTTGCAATAAGTTGCACATCGCGTCAAACTTATGAGCGAATGAAAATTTGTGTGAAGTAGATTGCGCCTTGACTGTTTTTAGCAACACCAATCCCCGTCAGATTGTAATTACCTCTGATATTAGCAAGATGCCCTGGACTTTTGAGCCAGCCTTGAACAGCCATTGTGGCAGGATCGCCATATCCCTGGTTATAAGCGACATTTTCAGCAGCCGATCTGTAAGAAACACCGGTTGCATTAAGACGTTCTGAAAATCCATTATGTCCAAAGGGAACAGTACCATTAGCCATGTTCTTACTGTGAAGCCTAACTTGATTATCCATAGCAGAATTACGAGTTAGCGCTGGTAGCCCTTGGGAAACTCTGTAGTTATTGATTTGGTTAAAAATCGACTGTTCTAGAGCAGCAATGTCCGTACTAGATGCTGCAATTTGATTAGTATTATTCGATACGTTTGAAGGCACAGGCGTACAAGTTGGATTTGTTACAGAAGTAGCGATCGCTCCACTACTGAGAGCAAGAGTGCCTAAAACAACGCTGTAAACTATTTGTTTGATCATTTGTCGGCAGTAAAGTTTTAGACAATGTAACCGACTAATATCAATGTGACAAATTGCTTATAGGTCTAAATTGCTCTAATTGTGGGCTTTTTTGCTCAAAAACTACTAGCAAGCGTTAAAATGCACGATCTAACGCAAAATTGATACTATTTAATCAATATTTGTCTTCTAGCATTAGTGTAATTATTTTTATTTAAGATTTCGCATTTAGACTATCATATAGTGTAATTACTAAATTTATTTGAATTTATGAGTTTTAGATTATGCATATTCATCTTCATAAATTCAGCTATTTTACTGTACTTAAGTATATTAGATAGCTTTTTCAATGTTAAAAAAGCAGTAAAAACCGATTGTGGTAGTTGAAGATGCGGAATGTCTGATAAAAAATGGCTGAATAAATCCAGCCATTCTTCTACGTGATTTTAACTAGCTTTTGGGAAGGGTTTCTAACTCTTCTTGTATCACACGCAACACCCGTACAATATATTCTGCACGCCACTGTTCCCGTTCCTTGGTTACTTTGACATCCGGTTCATAAGCTTCAATTTCACTAGTCGATAAAATACCTTTCACCTCTAGCAATCGTTCGATGGTGTCTAGCCGCTCATGCAGCACGGACACCTCACCAGTCAAGGCCATGACGATCGCTAACAATTTATCAGTTTGGGGATTTTCTAAGTAAACAGGTCGTTTACCCTTGGCTATTTTTGTCATCCTGATACCAATTCTCCAAAAATAAGACTAGACATACAAAACGACGAAAGCCAGATCAAATCTGACTTCCTAAATTACGAATTACGAATTACGAATTACGAATTCTTACTTAGTTGCAGCAACCATAAACCAAGTGCCTTGGGTGGCTGAGTTACGATTTTGAAACATACCATTAGTTTCTTTTGCTTTCCATGCCCCATTCGGGACAAATTTCTCGAATGTCTTATCTGCTGCAAAACCAGCCTCAGTAACTAGCGGCACCAAATCTAAATCGCGTACAGCACTCCAGAAAGGTTCGTTGTTGTTAGCGGTTTCCCAATCATAAATAAACTGTGTATAAACATCCATGTGACGATAAAGGGGTGCTTCTAGATGAATCATCATGCCACCAGGAGCCAGTAGACGATAAGACTCTTGCATAACTTTACGCACAGATGATGGAGGGATTTCATGCAGCAAAATGTGAGAAACCACTAAATCAAATGATTCATCAGGGAAGTTAGTATGTTCGGCATTTTGCTGAGAGAAGTGTACTCGTTTTCCCAAGGCTTCGGCTCTTGCATGAGCATAACGCAGTATAGATGCGCCTATATCTATAGCATGGACTTCTGCATCTGGGAAACCATCGACATAAGGTAATGTGCTATTGCCAATAGAACATCCCATATCGAGGATTTTTCTCGGTCGAAAGTTGGGAAACTCTGCTAAAAGGTAGTTTTGGACTATAGATAGCCCCATATCATCGTTGAGCGGCCCCAACCAACCTAGTCCATAAACGTAAGCGCCGCGATCGTAGGTTGCACCGGCTGCGACATCATCAGCAGTGAATTCACTGTGATATCCTCCGGGCATACAGTGAATGTCTACAGCCTTTTGATAAGCAGGTATTTGAAAATTTGGGTCGAGGGTTAAAGTACCCAGTTCATCACCCTTATCTTTGGCACGCTCAATCAACTCAGGCAGTTGTCTGTCAACGTTGGCATTTACAGCATCCCATAACATTTCCTGGTTGATGCGCTTCAGGGCACTAGTCCAGCGATAGTAGGGTTCGTGCTGCATTACTTCCCGAATTTCATAACGATTTTCGGGAGGGCGCTGATGTTCTTGTTCAAACTTCGGCTTGGCTAGTTTTTCATAAATTTCTTTATTACCAGGAGTGACATTCTTGAAAATGTGCATTTTCATAGTTTGCACAAAGTTTTGGCGTGCCAACTCGTCGTGAGTAGGTTGCGGTAACATTGGGTGTTGGAATTGTCGATTCATGATTGCTTCCTCCCAAAAATTTGAGCTATATTTACGCTGGATATAATAATTTGGCTACCGTTTGTACATCTTTGTCACCACGTCCAGAGCAGTTAATTATAATTCGGGGACTGCCGGTTAGTTGAGGACAGAGAGTTTCGAGATAAGCGATCGCATGGGCTGTTTCTAATGCCGGGATAATCCCTTCCAATTTTGCTAATCGCTGGAATGCCTCCAAAGCCTCGGCATCCGTCACACTATAATATTCAGCGCGACCAATATCTTTCAAATAACTATGTTCTGGCCCCACACCGGGATAATCTAACCCCGCACTAATTGAGTGTGCCTCAATGATTTGCCCATCTTCATCTTGCAGCAGGTAGCTCATGGCTCCGTGCAACACACCAACTCGTCCTTTTGTCAAGGTTGCGGCGTGTTTTTCGGTATTTACACCTTCGCCGGCTGCCTCAACCCCAATTAAGCGTACAGAAGACTCATTAATAAACTCATAAAATAGTCCCATCGCGTTGGAACCACCACCCACACAAGCCAAGAGAATATCAGGTAATCCACCCCACTTTTCGATTGCTTGGGCGCGAGTTTCTTCGCCGATTATTGCATGGAAATCACGTACCATCATCGGGTAAGGATGAGGCCCTGCTACCGAACCCAGGATGTAGTGAGTCGTTTCTACATTTGTCACCCAATCGCGGATTGCTTCTGAAGTTGCATCCTTCAAAGTTCCGGTTCCCGCCTCCACCGGACGCACTTCTGCCCCCATCAGCCGCATTCTAAACACATTTAAAGCTTGGCGTTCCATGTCATGAACACCCATGTAAATTATGCATTCCAGCCCAAAACGAGCGCAAACTGTAGCTGTAGCCACTCCATGTTGTCCAGCACCTGTTTCGGCAATAATCCGTTGCTTACCCATGCGTTTAGCCAACAATACTTGACCAACAGCATTATTAATTTTGTGAGCGCCAGTATGATTTAAATCTTCACGTTTCAAGTAAATTTGTGGCCCGGTGCGATCGGGTCTAGCATAATGAGCAGTCAGGCGTTCAGCAAAATACAATGGTGTCGCACGTCCTACATAGTCTCGTAACAACTGCTGTAGTTCTGCTTGAAAACCAGGGTCATTGCGGTATTGCTGATAAGCTGTTTCTAGTTCAGCTAGGGCAGGCATGAGCGTTTCAGGTACATACTTACCGCCAAACTGTCCGAAGCGGCCGAGTGTATCTGGAACCTGAGCAGTTGAACTTGGAGATAGGGGAGTGGTAGTCACAGGCTGTTTTTGATGACGGGAATCACTTAATTATAGAAAAGTCTGAAGCATATCTGGGGATTGGGGAATTGGGAATAGGAGAATAATAGTCCTAAAAACTTAGCTTGGTGAAGCTTTGCTTATAGCGTTTCTCGCTTGGATGCAATACAGTTTGACCTCTCTCCAAACCTCTCTCCTAAAAGGAGAGAGGCTTTGAATCTTACTCCCCTTCCCTTGTAGGGAAGGGGCTGGGGGTTAGGTCTGTATTTCATACAATTGAGAACCGCTATATTCTCATGCAGAAGATGGGAACAAGAGTAATGCCATTGTTTCGACTAACAATGGCATTGCAGGTCAAAGAACTTGTGAGTAAACTGTAGTTTTCTTCCCGCGTCGGGAATGGGATTAAGTTTTGCCCTCTTCTTTTCCAGATGACGCGAAAAGTCAGGAAGAGATTAACCCAAAGCGGACTTTAAATCACTTTCCGCTTTTGCCAACGCATCTGGTAATTTACTTGCATCGCGTCCGCCGGCTTGGGCTAGGTTTGGTCTTCCACCGCCGCCGCCGCCGCAAATTTTAGCGATCGCACCCACAAATTTACCAGCTTGCAGTCCTTTTTTGTTCACTTCTGGACTAAAAGCTGCAACTATACTCACTTTTCCCTCTTCGGGAACAGAACCTAGTACCACTGCACCGTTACCAATTTTTTGTAATAAACGTTCGGCTGCGGTTTTCAATGATTCTGGATCGACATCTTCTAATTGGGCGACAATAATTTTAGAATCGCCTACGGTTTGGGCTGTTTGTAGCAAGCTGTCTGATTTTGCGATCGCTAGCTGTACCTTTAAGGTTTCTAATTCCTTCTGGCTATTTCTCAGTTCGCTTTGCAGACTTGTGATTCTGTCTGGTAATTCTTCGGGTTTAACTTTAAAGCGATCGCTCAAATCTTTAACTACTTTATCCCGCAGATTGAGATAATCTAGGATTGCTGGCCCCGAAACGGCTTCAATCCGCCGCACCCCAGAAGCTACGCCAGCTTCCGAGATAATCTTGAAAACGCCAATTTCAGCAGTATTACTTACGTGAGTCCCACCGCATAGTTCCATTGATACGCTAGGAAAGTCAATCACGCGCACTTCTTCACCGTATTTTTCTCCGAACATGGCAACAGCACCCCTAGCTTTCGCCTCGGCTATTGGTAATACTTCCACTTTCGCAGTATGAGCCTCAGCAATCCAACTGTTCACCTGTTCTTCAACTTGTTGAACTTCCTCTGCTGTCAACGCGTGGGGACAGTTGAAGTCGAAGCGCAATCTGTCAAAGGAAACCAGAGAACCTGCTTGAGATATACCTTCATCAACAATTTTCTTCAATGCCGCTTGCAATAGGTGCGTTGCGGTATGGTTAGCTTGGGCGCGACGGCGACAAGCCGGATCGATTTGAGCGCTGACGCGATCGCCTACGCGCAGTGTACCGCGTTCGATGCGTCCGAAGTGAACAAAGAAATCAGATTCTTTCTTCACGTCTTCTACCCGAATTACGATACCATCACCGGAGATATAACCGCGATCGCCGATTTGCCCCCCAGATTCAGCATAAAATGGCGTTTTGTCAAGGACAATTTGTACCTGTGTCCCCGCTTCTGCTTCTTCTTGAGAAACACCTTCTACCAAAATTGCTTCGACTTTCGCCGTCGCCGTCGGTTGAGTGTAGCCTAAGAATTCGGTGACTTGGATGTGTTCTGCTAGTTTGTCGAGGGAACCTTGTACAGTTAAATCGATGGTTTCATGTGCATCTCTACCACGTCCTTTTTGAATTTCCATTTTTGCCTCAAATCCCTCAACATCAACTGTGAGATTATTTTCTTCGGCAACTTCTTGAGTAAGTTCGAGAGGAAATCCGTAGGTGTCATAAAGGGTAAAAGCACTTTCACCGCTAATTTGAGCGTTTCCTCGCTGTTTCACCTCTTGGATAATTTCTTCTAAAAGTTTTTCCCCTCTATCTAAAGTTCTGAGGAAATTCGATTCTTCTCGTTGCAACTCAGCTTTAATTGCTTCTTCCCGTTGGCGCACATTGGGGTAAGCTGATTCGGAAAGAGCGATCGCAGTTTCAGCAACTTGGGTAGTAAATTCTCCAGAAATCCCAATTAATCGCCCATGACGCACCACCCGCCGAATTAATCGCCGCAACACATAACCGCGTCCGACATTGGAAGCACGAATTTCATCAGCAATCATGTGGATGACAGCACGAACGTGATCGCCAATGACTTTTAGGGAAGTTTTGGTTTTTTCATCGCTTTTGTGGTAATCAATGCCAGCAATTTTCCCTGCTGTTTGAATAATTGGGAAAATTAGGTCAGTTTCATAGTTATTGGGCACTTTTTGGAGAATTTGCGCCATTCTATCCAAACCCATGCCAGTGTCAATATTCTTGTTTTGCAGTGGCGTTAACTTGCCTGACGCATCCCGGTTATATTGCATAAACACGAGGTTGTAAAACTCGATAAACCGGGAATCGTCTTCTAAATCTATATTTTCGTCACCGCGTTCTGGGTGGAAATCGTAATAAATTTCCGAACAAGGGCCACAAGGGCCAGTCGGCCCGGATACCCAAAAATTATCATCTTCGCCCAAACGTTTAATTCTCGCTACCGGCACACCGATTCGATCGCGCCAGATTCCAAAGGCTTCATCATCATCTTCAAAAACGCTGACTACGAGATTTTGGGGGGAAAAGCCAAAGACTTGCGTGGAGATTTCCCAACCCCAAGCGATCGCTTGTTCTTTAAAATAATCACCAAAGCTAAAATTACCCAGCATCTCAAAAAAGGTGTGATGCCGTTTGGTGCGTCCGACATTCTCAATGTCGTTGGTGCGGATACACTTTTGCGAAGTCGTAGCCCGCTTAAATTCTGGTGTGCGCTGCCCTAAGAATATTGGCTTAAATGGTAGCATCCCCGCGATCGTCAGCAGCACGGTTGGATCTTCTGGCACGAGGGAGGCACTTGGGAGAATTTGGTGTTCCCGTTGGGCAAAGAAGTCGAGAAATATGTTGCGAATTTCGTTACCGCTTAGGTACTGGGGATTTGAAGACATAGGTGTTTCTAACTTTAGACTTTAGACTTTCGACTTAGGCGTAGCGGCACTAGGTAGGTGTATTTTCATAAATAGCTTTATATATTCTTGCATTTTGTTTCATATTACTGCCAGCGAATTCTGCCATTGGGTGAGATATATGCAGTTACTATGATGTTTTTAGACTACTATCTAACTTTGGCAGGATGTGCATAGGCGTAGCCCGTTGTAAACATCGGATTTCGATGCTTAAAATTAATCATTAAGAAATAGTTTAAAATTCACATACTGAGGTAGCAAATGGCACTAAAACTGAAAGTATCAGATATTGCTTTTGAAAGATGTGCCGAAATAATTACTGAGTCTATCTACGTTATGGAACCTGAGATCGAAGTGAATGTTGAGATTAACGCAAAAACTGTCACGGTGGAGTCCGAAGCTTCTGAGGAGTCAATCAAACAGGTAATTGTTGTTGCTGGTTACGCTGGAGAAGGTTATCGATCGGATTTCAGCTTTTCATAGAAGAAGTTTAGACTTTAATATCTCAAGCGACCTAACAAAATTTTTTTATATTTTCTGCCTGTATAAAGGCGGAATAGAAATAACTTCCCCAAATTAGTGGCAGGTTTTGACATAATTTTTTATTTAGCTTTGTTTTCTAAATTTATGATGTTACAGCAAATAAAAAAGACGTGAATTAAGTAAATAAGCAAATCTAGATAAGACTTTGGCAGAAATATTTTATTTCTCCTGCTAACGCATTGTTTGTTTTGGGTTAAATTTTACTTAAATTATAAATTTTTACCCAACAACTTCTGTCTTTATTTAGATGGGAGGTAAGCTCCAAAAAGCTACTGTACATAGCAAGAGGTAGTTTTGCTGTGTGTATTATATATATTTTAAACACTTTTTTAATATGCGCTCTCAGCCTAGTTTATAAATAAAAAGGCTAAAAACTTTTATGGAAAATAATGTTTTAAATTGCATAATAAAATTTCGGATTTGATAACTCAGTTAAAAAAACTTTGTATTTTAGTTTTCTACTTTAGAATAAATTTGTTTACTTAAAGCAATGGTTATTAAAAACTATTAATTTCGGTATTTTCATCATATAAGTACTACTTAAATAACTACAAAAAAAGCTTTTATACATTTAAATAATATTCAGTATTTTTACTGTTTTAAAAATAAAGTGTAAAGAAGACATTAGTTATTAGGAATGAATATTTCCGAAACTGTAGTAGTAAAAATCAAATCTTAAGATGAGATTAAGTTTGGAAGTTCACTATCTAATCGATGCTCAAAAAACAAGATGAAAAAAATCTAATTGAGCCTAGAACATAATATTTAGTATTAGACGACAAGAGCAGTAGTTACCCAAGTAAATTTATTTAAAATTTAAATAGGATAAAAAATAAAGCAATGAATATTTCTATTCTGATCTTTGGAAAAAATAATTTTATCACCACACTTCCAGATCAGATCAGTTATGCGACTGCTTTTAGTGTAGAAGTTATAGACAATTTGGCTCGAGCAGTGTCGTGGATTAAAACAACACCCCCCGATATAATCCTGGTGCAGGCTAGCCTGGATAGTAGTATGGAACTCTGCGGTTGGTTGAAAGATCAAACAAAACTATCGTGGATATATTGTATTCTTTTCGAGGATCGTTCCCAGCAGCTTACCGATCGAAATAAAGGTTGGCATAGGGAATTGGAAATGAGTGCTGCGGCACTAAAGCAAGGAGCCGATGCATATATTTGGCATCTTATTGAAGAAAAAACAGACTATAGTTTGGCAGAGTTGACTGCTAATCATGGACTAATACTTGCTCAATTGACAGTTGGTTTGCGGAAAGCACAAAAATACCGAGATTTGATTCGGACAAATGATATGTTATCTGCGATCGCCTTAGCCGATTCGTTGACAGAATTAAATAATCGTCGGGCTTTAGAATGGGACTTACCAAGGCAAATTCAAAGAGCCAGGACTCAAAAAACTTCCTTGAGCTTGATTATTCTGGATGTAGATCATTTCAAAAAAGTTAACGATACTCATGGGCATTTAATAGGCGATCGCATCTTGCAAATATTATGTCAGCGTTTGCGCCACAATCTGCGCTGTCAAGATACAGCATTCCGCTATGGTGGCGAAGAATTTGTAATTCTTCTAGCTAACACTACCGATGACGAAGCACTATTAGTAGCCCGTCGTCTCAATCGCGTAGTCAGCGACGAACCATTTGCACTCAACAATAAACTGACAATTAATGTCACCATTAGCCTGGGTACAGCCTCTCTGCAAGCTGAGGATGACGAGAAAGGAGAGAGTCTGCTGCATCGTGCCGATCAATGTCTGTTACAGGCTAAAAATTCTGGGCGTAATCGGGTGATTAACTCTAACTACTTATCTCATCATGGCTCACATTTGAAAGTTGTTTCTTCGTGAAAGTGGGGGTGGGCATATCTCGTTACCATGCAGAGTATGTTAATGGTTGATTAGAGGCTCCACATCCAGTCAGACATTGAGTCACTAGCCCATATGAATGCGTTTCTATGCAGGGTATGGGAGTGAGGAAAAATAGATGATACAGTTAATATACACACATATAACTATTAAGTTTTATTTAATATGGAATATCAATCTTATTCTATTAGACAACTTTTGGATTCCGTAAGTAGTGGTAGTATTAGAATTCCAGCCTTCCAGCGTGGTTTTGTATGGGATATGGATAGGGTGGCATACTTAATGGATAGTATTTACAAAAAATACCCATTTGGTTCTTTACTCTTCTGGAAAACAAAATCTAAACTTGCAACTGAAAGAAAACTTGGGGCTTTTGCTCTTCCAAGCCCAAAGGAAGATTACCCTATAGATTATGTTTTAGATGGTCAACAAAGACTTACATCTATTTTCTCTGTGTTTCAGACAGAGTTGCAACCAACATAAGAATATGACTGGACTGAGATATATTTTGACTTAGAAGCGGAGGAAGATGCCCAAGAAAGTCAATTTTATGCATTACGTCGTGAAGAAGTGATCGCAGGAAAACACTTTCCTTTGAATGTGTTATTCGATTCTGTAAAATACAGAGAGGCTACAGAAAAATGTACTAGAGAACAAATTATACGCTTAGATACACTACAAGAAAAGTTTAAAGAAGTATCTATTCCCGCACAAATTTTGAAAACAGAAGATAGAGCTATTGTTGATATTGTTTTTGAGCGGGTTAATCGACTTGGAATGAAGCTTGATACACTGCAATTACTTTCAGCATGGACATGGAACGAGGATTTTAATTTACTAGAAAATTTCAAAAATTTGAAAGAAGAGTTAGAAGAATTCGGATTCTCTGAAGTAGGGGAAGATTGTGACTTAATATTAAGATGCACGGCAGCTATTCTCAAAAAAAAAACCACTCCAGAAAGTTTACTAGAATTGAGCGGACAACAAATAAGAGGAGCTTTTCCAAAAGTTAGGAATGGGATTTTCGGAGCAATTGATTTTATGAGAAAACAGTTGAAAGTAACTGCTCTCAAAAACCTTCCATATCCTGGGTTTATAATTCCTCTGTCCGCTTTTTTTGCAGAACCAGATGGAAAAGAAGTTTCGTATGATGCCAGAGTATATAATCAATTAAAAAAATGGTTTTGGAGGTCTTGTTTCACAAATAGATATAGTATTCAAACTAAGAAAGTTCTTATAAGTAATATTGAACAAATAATTAAATTAAAAAATGGTGAAAATAATAGTTTTGGAGAAATTGACTGTAAGATAGATCGAGATTTTTTTATAAATAACCGATTCCGTTTTGACAACGTTAGTACTAAAACTTTTATTTTAGTACTCGCTAATAATAATCCAAAAAGTTTTTTGTCAGGCTCAGATATTGACCTGGATAAAGTTTTGCAAAAGTATAATAGAACAGAATTTCATCATATTTATCCAAAAGCATTTTTAAAAAGTTTACGGTTTGATGATAGCTCTATTAATTGTTTAGCTAACTTTTGTTTTTTGAATAGTGCTGAAAATAAAAAAATAGCAGCTAAAAAACCATCAGAATATGTAAAAATGATGCCAAAAGGAGATATTCTAAAAGACATTTTATCCAAAGCCTTATGCACATCAGATACCTTTGATGATAACTTCAATGCTTTTCTAAGTAGGTAGGTGTAATTAATTATAAGATAGAAAAACTGCTAATACCAATTCTATGTGAGGCTGCATAGAACTGTAGAATAAAGGGCGGGAAAGAATCAAAACTAGAAGTAAACAATGGCACGTCCTTTCAATCTAGAAATATCGGAGAGTGCTGAGTATTTGTCCAAAAGTCTTAGCAA
>NZ_JAVRBQ020000117.1:0-23175 GCF_034531215.2 Nostoc sp. ChiSLP03a | reverse complement strand
TGTGAAGTTGCACATATCTTGATCCCCCTAAATCCCCCTTGAAAAGGGGGACTTTGATAGATGTTTTTCCGGTTCCCCCCTTAAAAAGGGGGGTTAGGGGGGATCGAATTCTATGCAGCTTTATAAAAAATTGGTATAAGAGCGATCGCATTCTGAGCGCTTTCGGATATAGTCCAATACGATTCAGTTAAGAATTATTGGTCTTTGAAGACGCGATTATCGCGTCTCACATCAGGTTTTTGGGCTTAACTGAACCGTATTGTTATATGAGCAGTGACAAAAGAAAGTTTTATAGACCTTAAATCAATCCTTATTAACCAACAACGCAAGCGAAGAAGCTCTTTTACGCTTGCGTATTGAGACAGCACCAAACATAGTGCAAGTAAACAGCGAACCTAGAATTGTTGAGGGTTCTGGGACAGTATAGACGCTCACCTGATTACTTTTAGATTCTATTAAGGTTAAACGAGTTAACTTATCGAAAGTACGGGAATATTTACCCTTAAAGCTAGTCAAAGCATATTCCTGTGTTCCGCCAAAAGATTTATCAATAGTAGTCTGATTTGAATCAAGAGTTATGTTACTACTCGGTTCAAATACAAAAGCATCATTGTTACCTATAGTTGATAAATTTCCAGAAATCTTGAAATAGTCTAAAAGATTACCAGTATCGCTGTCGTATAACTGATATAAAAACTCTCCACGAGCATTTGCACGTTCAGTCACTGTATCATCAATGGATGTTTTCAGGTTAAATAAGCCACTGAAATCAAAAGAAAACTCTTTGTCAACTATGAAATCATAACCGATAATCCCAGCAAAGCTTTCCGCCGATCCTGTATAGCCATCACCCTGACCTTGAGCTTGGCTGAAGGACAAATTGGAGGCAGAGTTGTTTGCATCGATATTAAACTTAGCCTCAGCGTTAGCATCAGCAGTTACTTGACCACCTGTGCTAATTGCTGTGGTTACATTATCAGTCAAAGTCCTAACATCTGAAGGGCTAGTACTAAAGTTGTTGATGTTGAATTTGGACTCAGAATATGCAATGGTAGCAGCTTGGCTTGGTAAGGTTGCCAATATCGAAGTAGCGATCGCTGGAGTAGCCAATGCAAAAAAACGCTTTACAATTTTAGTGTAGTTTTTCATACAATTTCCTATTTTTATTGAGTATGTTAAGATTGCAAATTTGTTACGTTTGTCTACTGACTTGCTCATAAGTAAGAACAAATCATAGGCAAACAGGATGGTCAGCTTGGGAACTTTTCAAGCCATATTTGTCTTATGTAGAAGAAATCTTCTATTTAGGACTAATTTTTATTTACCATCGGCGCAGTTTTATATAAGTAATAACCGTGTAAGTAATTCAGTTATTATGTTCAGTGCGCGTTCAATTGGTTACATATTTATACTAATCGTGCATCCACTAGTTTCTTGTAAAGCTAGAGTAAAAAAGAGCATTTTTTAATTGGAATTTACGTAAGGATTCCGTAGGGAAAAGTTCACAAATTCAGTAGAGAAAAGTTCACATAAGTGATGTTGCTGCCAAAGCATCCTTTGATGAGCAAGCAAGTCACTGTATAACAGGAGGCAGGAGACAGGGTTCTAATACCAATTCTCTAAAATGAGGCAACATATTCAAACCCCGAAAGCCAGGCCATATCTGACTTTCTGAATTACGAATTACGAATTACGAATTGGTCTTAAGAATCATGAATAGCTAACGGCAACAACAAGCGACTGACTACCCGATTATCTGGTAACTGATAGAAATTCAACTCTCCTCCTAGTTCTTGCATGAGGTTTTGGCAGATCGCCAGATGTAAAGCTGGTGGTTGGTCGAGGTAGGAAGGAGCAAGCACATCTTTGGGTGTATTATTATGTAGTTCCGTGAGTAGCTGTGGTTCGATCGCACCGTTATATGTGATCGATAGTTCTAGCGATGTCTGATGTTCAGCCCCTCCAGTTGTAGAGGAAGAATATTTTATATCTAAGGGTTTTGACGCATCTAAACGGCGGCACCAAATATCAATTCTGCTACCGGTTTGAGAACGGTTACAGGCAGTAACCAATAATTCATGGATCACTAATTCAATTTTGACAATATCACCAGCGATCGCCATTGCAGATTGAGCGCTGGAGGGAGGAACGCCTCTAACTAATGAAGAATTCTTGGGTGCTTCTTGCTCGTCAATTGGTTGTCCCAAACCATGTACGCCAATCCACAGCTTTTGTTGTTTAAGTAAATTGTCGATCCGTTCGAGCGATCGCTTCAGTAAACTAGCTATGGGCATAGTTTCCCAACTAATATGTAGCTGCCAGTTCTCAAGTTTTAGCATTCCACTCATGGAGGTGGCTGTATGATCTAACTGCCGCAGCAATAGCTGGTAGCGCATCTGAGTCAGTTCATTAGCAGGAATGCCCAAATCGTGTATTTGTTTCAGGGAATGGGCCGTTATTCTTTGAATTTCCTCTAGACGACGATGTTTGTACCAGTTGAGTTGTCGTAATTCTTCGGTTGTGGATTCTAAAAGTCGGGTAATTTGCTTTTCACGACGCCACCAAGCTAATTGAGAAATCAGAGTTGCTGTTGCACTAAGGTTTTGTTCTGACCAGCGACGCTCTTGATAGTCTACAAGCAACACGACACCAGTGGTTTCATAATCAGCAGTTGTACGTAATGCCATTATCAAAATTTGACTTTTGTCTGGAACATTCAACCATTTCCGGGTTTCTGGAGGTAAATTATCCACCTTCAAAGTCAGATAATTCTCTGTAGCAAGTGCCCACTGAATTAAGGCTTCAGCTCGGATAGAAATAGATACATCAGAAAAAATCCCAAATTGGCTATTGTCAATCACTCCAGGAATAATTTCTGCGCGACTTTCACCAGGTGCCCAAGATAGCATTAGCGCTAAGGGACAGCCCAAAATTGAGGCTATTTGTTCGAGTGCTGTAGGTTTTAAATGCTTTTTTTCGACCTCAATGCTGTTCTGGGATTGTGTCAGGATGCGTAAGCATTGCTCAAAGGCCTGGGAAGTTTTTTGCTGTTGGGTAGTGCGGTTATGTAATTGCCACTGACGAACAATTACACCAATCTGTTGACTGACAGCCCACAGCAATTCTTTTTCTAGAGTTGTCCAAGAACGATGGCTTTCATGAGTAATCACCAAAAGTGCTGCTGGTATATGCTCGTGAGTGCATTTACAAACAAGTAGCGATCGCACATTATTCTCTAATAACAAGGGTCGCCAGTTAAAAAAGCGTAAATCTTCATCTAAGTTCTCAATTTCCACCGCTTGAGTTGAACCTTGCAAAAGCTGCCCATCTGATTCTTTGAGGGTCTGAAGGGTAAATGTCAACGGACGACGATTTTGGGGCTGACTTTGGTAAGTAAATTGATAATTCTTATGCTCGGCGTCGTACTGCAACAGCAAAAAGCGGGTAGCACCTAATCGAGCTAAAACTCTTTTAGCACAATTATGTAAAGTTACCTGAAGGTCATGTTCGCTATAGATACCTTGAGCAACTTGGCTAGTCAGTTGAGCATCTTCTTGAATCTGTTTAATTGTACCTTCCATGCTTTCGGTAGGTACAACTAGAGAAATTAAACCAGCAACACCTTGGACAAAATTTTTGTCTGTGTCCGTCCAGATGCGAGGTTCATTGCTTTCCACCGCCAGAAAACCGACTAAGTTTTTTTGCCAGAAAATCGGAGCTGCCAGAAGCGATCGCACCTGCAAACGTTGCAGCAATTTAGCCGTAAAATGGCTTTTTAAAGAACTGCGGGCATCACCAATGGAGACTATTTGGTTAACTGCCAAAGCATAATAAAAATCGCTCAAGTCCTGTACAGTCATTCCCGCTGCTTGCTGAGTGCTAGAATTGCGATCCATTTTGACTAGCTGATTGCTCATTCGACACCAAAAGTAGCGCCCTTCGCGCTCAAACCAGTAAACATTTGTCCGGCTGGGGGAGACAAATTTATGAGTTGCTTGCACCGCTGTTTCAAGTCTTTGATTCAGATTACTGAGGGTGCGTAAATTTTCTAGCAATTCTAATAATGGCTCGTCAGTTCGCCTGGTTTGCTTTTGGTGCTTATGCATTTCATTTTGATAAAGCACTGCCCCTAGTTCACCTAAAACCATCATCAAACGTGCTTTTGTTTCTCCTGCCAGTAGGTAGCCCCAGCGTTCTGAACCGAGTAATACCAAACCCAAGCAACGGTCTTTGTAGCGAATCGGTAAAATAATCGTTCCTTGGATGTGGAATTTTTCGGCAACTTTTCGCCATTCGGCGGCGCGGATTTCAGTTTGCAAATCAGCTACGCCTAAAGGATGCTGTTCAATTACTACTTGCTCTAATAAATCCCCAGGACTGAGAACAACTCTTTGGCGTAAAAAGCTCATATCGCGATCGGGTGTGATGCCCCCTTTTCCGAATAATATGTGATTCAGGCGATCGTAAAGAGCAATCCAAATCAGTTTGTAGTCAAACTCTTCTTTGAGATAAGAAATAGTAGTTTCAATCAGAACGTCAACATCATCTTCTTCTCTGAGACTCTGGAGGACGCGCCCTAAAGAGAGGATCTGTTGTTCGGCGGCTATAGGTTTTTGCGGCTGCCCCATCTGATTTATTGGTTAACATAACTTGTAATATATAAGATGCCCAGAAAAGCACCCTGAGTAATATTGCCACAGGTGTTTGCTAAAAGTTGTAGGTAACAGGTTCGTTAAATTTAGATTATGGAGTGCCAGGTAAATGGGCGAAACTTCGTCCGATGCTCAAGAGGAGCAAAGACAAGTCTCAGAGGAAAAGCGAGAGTCTGCTGAAAATACCAGGCTTTTACAAGAAAACGAGCGAGAGTCTGCTGAAAATACCAGGCTCTCACAAGAAAACGAGCGAGAGTCTGCTGAAGATACCAGGCTTTCACAAGAAGAGCAGCGACAGCTTGCTGAAGAAATGAGAAATTCTGCCGAAGAAGTGCGGCAGTTTGCTGAAGAAATGAGAAATTCTACCGAAGAAATAAGGCAGCTTGCTGAACAAGTGCGACTAGCTAAAGAAGAACTCCGACAAGCTAAAGACGAAGCACGGCATTCTAAAGAAGAATTCCGTCAAGCTAAAGAAGAACTCCGTCAAGCTAAAGAAAAAGCGCGGCAGTCTACCGAATTAGCGTAGTGTTAAGGATTAAAATGGATATTTATCAACTTGCTATTCGTCCGCTTTTGTTTAATGTGGTAAAAACCGATTCAGAGTGGTTACATCAGCAGACGATTCGCAGTTTTAATTGGCTATCGCAAACCCCTGCTAGTTGGATAAACCAACGCTTAAAGCAGTCTTTATGTCTGTACGATTCCCGCCTAGAACAAAATTTATTTGGGCTAAACTTTCCAAATCCGGTAGGGTTAGCGGCTGGCTTCGACAAGGATGGAGTCGCTGCTGGCATTTGGTCTAACCTGGGTTTTGGCTTTGCAGAACTAGGAACTGTAACTTTTCACGCGCAGCCCGGAAATCCGCGTCCCCGTTTGTTTCGCCTCCCGTTGGATAAAGCTGCTCTCAATCGGATGGGCTTTAATAACAGTGGTGCAGCAGTAATGGCGGCACGTTTGAAACAACGACAGCACGAGTTAATCCGATCGATACCCATAGGGATAAATTTGGGTAAATCTAAGATAACTCCCCTAGAAGCAGCCGCACAGGATTATCTCGAAAGTTTTCGTTTACTCAAGGATTTGGGAGACTATTTTGTTGTTAATGTCTCTTCTCCCAATACACCAAGGTTACGATCGCTCCAAGATGCTTCTATGCTCAGTGCCATCTTAGATTTATTACAACAAGAAAATACTACACAAAAACCAATTTTTGTCAAGATAGCCCCAGATTTATCGTGGGAAGCGATCGCTGACATTATAACTCTTGCTAAAACCTACCAGCTAGCGGGAATTATCGCCACTAATACCACCATCAGCCGTGATGGACTGAAAACCCAGGCGATTGACCAAACTGGCAAATCACCCCAGGAAGAAGCTGGCGGAATTAGCGGTGAACCATTGCGCGATCGCTCCACTGAGGTAATTCGTTTTATTTGGCAGCAAACTCAAGGACAAATCCCAATTATTGGTGTTGGTGGTATTTTTTCCCCAGAAGATGCTTGGGAAAAAATTACTGCTGGTGCTAGCTTGATTCAGGTTTATACAGGCTGGATTTACGAAGGGCCAATGATGGTACGCCGAATTCTAGCTGGTTTACTTTCCAAGCTAGAACAAAGCGGATTAAATTCCATCAACGAAGCTGTGGGTTTACAAACAAAAATTCCAAAATTCTAATTTTGAATTTTGAATTTTGAATTGTTATCCTTCCTCCACTGGGAAAAACTCTTTAGTTTTTTCCGAGAATGACCAGGCAATACCATCAGGGTCTCTGCTGCGACTCCACTCAGGAAACTCTGGATCGTTTCGCCGTTTATAAACCGTGCTGGAATATACATTGAGCCGTTTCGCAAGTTCAGATTGAATCAGAGAGCCAAAAATTAACTGTTTTTCCAGCGATCGTTTAACTTCCTCATCTGTTGGCTGTGGAAGTGATTCGGTTTCTGGTTCTTCCTCCTGCGGGGTTGGTGGTGGTGCTAATAGCGATCGCGCTGTTTTAGTAACTGGTTGAGCCGGAAGTTCTTTAACAGGCTCACTACTATCAAGAATATTACCGAGAATGCTGGCAGTTATAAAGTAATAAGACTGCCCTGCATCTTCAGAGTTGACTATACTGGCGCCAAATTCCGAGGCTTTACTATCCAAGTAGCGTTTTGCCGTTGTTCCAGGAAAATTGCCCCTGATTGCCAAGTCCATTGGCGTCAGTCTGCCTTGATTTTCACGAACCAATTGATGAAAAATTGGGTTAACTCGCACAGTCCACTGTTGCCATTGATATTCCTGCCAAAGCTTGAAGGCAATTACTAGCACAATTACCGCCAGTAAAATTCTCCAGGTAGTAACTAGGAAAATAATCAAAAACGAGATGGGCAAAAGTAGAACGAGAAAAGCCTTGCCGTTACCTTCTATGGGTTTCTCACTCATGCCGATTTTTGCCAAGTGAATTTTGGGAAATAATATTATTATATTGGCAAAAATTGAGACACTTTTTTGTATCGTTTGGCAAAGTCGCGGCAAAATTTTCGGCAAAAGCTTTATTTAGTAAGTGTTATAGGCTTATTAACTTTTTGCTTATATAAGATTGGTCTGCGATGCCTACGGCGGTAAACTACGCGCAAAAGTTTTTACCAGAGAAAATAAGCGCCATACATCTCGAATAATCTGCTCCCTAAATTCTAAGCAATGGCTTGCTTATACTTCTCAGACTTTTCTTTCCAAAGCACTTGACAACAAATAATACATATACTACATTAATAATACAAGTCAACTTTCATGAGGGAGTTAGCTTTCAGCAGTAGCGAATAGCTCAAATGGCAGAGCGCCCACCTTGCCCCCAAGGGCCGACGTATCGAGGGTTATCGCATATAACTAAAACACCCCCGATCAAACTTCTGGAGGTGTAGGTAAGAATCCTACTTCGTTACAGCAAATTTAATGCTGAATTTTGAATTTATATGTAGTGGGTAGCCAAGTGGTAAGGCGCTTAATATCCTTATTCACCCTTTGCCTGCAAAGGCCGACGAATTGAGGGTTATCGTTAAAAACGAGCATTCGCGGGTTCAAATCCCGCTCCACTACACCAAATCTAGTCCGGAATTTTGAATTTTGAATTTTGAATTTTCATGTGGTGGGTAGCTCAGTGGATAGAGCGCCTAAACATCCTTATTCACTCCTTGCCTGAAAAGGCCGACGAATTGAGGGTTATCGCCTGCCAAGCGGGAGGTCGCGGGTTCAAATCCCGCTCCACTACACCAAATCTAGTCCGGAATTTTGAATTTTGAATTTTGAATTTTGAATTTTCATGTGGCGGGTAGCTCAGAGGTAGAGCGCTAAACATCCTTGTTCACCCCTTGCCTGCAAAGGCCGACGAATTAGGGTTATCGATTAGGGTTCGAGAGGTCGCAGGTTCAAATCCTGCTCCGCCACCTTTCATTTTTGCCCGCAAGGGCCGGGAGATGAAGCGATGAATTACAATTTTTTCACTAAAAAGAAAACAACTACACCCCAAAATCAACCTATCCCCGGACGAGAAGCAGAAATGGTTCAGGGACGTTCCGGCGGCTGGATGTTTGATGCTGGTATTTGGAAAATGCTGCGCCGTTGTTTATTGGTTGGCACAGCAAAAAGCACTTACTACGCTGGCAAACAGGAATTAACTGAGGATTTTGTGACAGTTGTAAGACAAGCTGTTGCCGAAAATCCTGGCCGTGTAGCAGAAGAAATTTTGTATGCTAGCGATGGACGCGCCATCAATAACAGCGCGCCTATCTTGGCTTTAGTGTTGCTATCAATGGGTGAAGCACCAGAAGCAAAACAGGCGTTTGGTGAAATTTTCCCACAAATTGTCCGCACTGGTAGCCACTTCTACGAATGGTTGAACTACACCAAATCTCTGCGGGGATTTGGCAAAGTAGTGCGGGAAGCTGGTAAAACTTGGCTATCAAGGGAAGATGTCAAGGGTTTAGCTTATCAACTATTGAAATATCAACAGCGTCAAGGCTTCTCCCACCGGGATGCATTGCGGTTGTTCCATGTCAAACCGCCTACAGAAAATCACCGTCAACTATTTGAGTGGGTAGTTAGAGGCTGGGAAGAATTGCCAGCAGATATCCCCTCGGAGGCGTTAGCGCAGATTTGGTGGTATGAGTGGCTCAAGCGCAATCCTACCCAAACCCATGAAGCGATTTCCCAAGGACGCTTAACCCACGAAATGGCTGCACCTGTAGGCAAAATGGACAAGCTTGCTTGGCAACTGCTATTTCAGGAAATGCCAATAGGTGCAATGTTGCGTAACCTGGGTTCTTTAACTGAACTAGGTGTGTTGCGAGCCGATGAAAACGCTAATTTGCAGCAAGTGGAAGCAGTTCTTAATCGCAGAGAACATCTGCGTAAAGGTCGCATCCATCCGATTGATGTTTTGAAAGCACTCAAAATTTATGAATCTGGTGGAACATTAGGACGCAGTAAGAAAACTTGGAATCCAGTTCCTCGGATTGTAGACATATTAGAAAAGGCGGTTGAACTGTCTTTTGATGTTGTGCAACCCACAGGTAAAGTATTCATGCACGCCGTAGACGTTTCCGGTTCTATGGGTAGTATGGTTGCAGATATGGGATTGACTTGCTGTGAAATTGCCACCACAATGGCACTGGTGACAGCAAAAGCAGAGAAAAACTACATGATTCGTGGTTTTGCTACCGAATTCCGAGAATTGGGTATCACTGCCAAAGATAGTTTTAGTTCTGCGGTTCGCAAAGCTAGCAATCAAAACTTCGGTGGAACGGATGCGTCTGTAGCTTATGACTGGATGATTAAGAATAAGTTCAAAGCAGATGTAGTTTGCTTTTGGACTGACTCGGAAAGCTGGGCTGGATATAAGCATCCAAGTCAAGCGCTGAAGGAGTACCGCAAAAAGGTAAATCCCAACGTCAAGGCGGTGTATGTCACCTTGACACCTTACCAAATTACCTTGGTAGATCCTGAAGATTCGCTTTCTTGGGATTTGGCAGGGTTTGATCCAGGTACGCCTCGGATCATCCAGATGCTAGCTACGGGTGAATTGTAGATATTGCTGAAGGGTAAAGGATGAAAAACTTTATCCTTCATACTTCATGGCGGGTTATCCTTGTTCGCAACTTGCCTTTCGGGGCCGAAGAATTTAGGATTATCGGTTACGTCTCCACCATTGTGGGGATTAGCGGGTTCAATCCCCGCACCCGCCTTTGTTTTTGATTTTTACCTAACGCAAAGAAGAAAGCGAATTAATTCTTGAATGGTCGTTTTTCTATTTCAGCGATGGGTAGAAGTAGGGTGTCTTCGATGTGCGATCGCACTTTTGAGCCAAAGCATATAAATAACAGCCTAATTTTCAGTTACAATCTCACCTCAGACTAAAATAGTTATGGAAAAGCACCCTTGTAAATAAATCTATGAATGTGTTCTTAAATCCAGAGATAGAGCAATTCATCCAAACTCAGATTGAAAGTGGTAAGTATGCTTCGCCAGAGGAAGTAATTGTTGATGCTCTGAAGGTGTTTGCAGCAAAAAGTAACATTGAAGCACCAGTGCAGGTAAAAACACCTGAAGAATTGGGGTGGCCTCCTGGTTTTTTTGAACAGACGGCTGGTTGTCTGCAAGATGATCCTCTGGTGAGATATCCCCAAGGTGACTATGAAGTACGGGAGCCATTAGAGTGATGTATTTATTAGATACCAATGCTTGCATTGTTTATCTAAATCGTCCAAGATCTGGAGTGCGACGACGGTTAGAGTCTTTATCACCACAGGATATTGCTGTTTGTTCAATTGTTAAGGCTGAACTGTTTTATGGTGCGATAAGAAGCAAGAATCCTCAACGCACCTTAGCTTTACAGTTAGCTTTTCTCAATAATTTTGTTTCTTTGAGTTTCGATGATGTAGCCGCCACAATTTTTGGTCGAATTCGTGCTGAATTGGCAACTTTAGGTACGCCTATTGGGCCTTATGACTTGCAAATTGCATCAATTGCTCAGGCACATAATTTAATCTTAGTTACCCACAATAAGAGTGAATTCAATCGTGTGAATGGGTTACAGATTGAGGATTGGGAGGAAGAAGGTTGATAATTGAGTCGAACAACTGTTCCATTCCTCACCAATTTCTTAACTATGTTATTCTGCACTCAATATTGGTGTTGTACTTCTCAAAAAGTGCGATCGCCTACGCTCGGAGGGAAGCGATCGCACTTTTTAAAAGCACTATGTAAAAATTTGAGCGCTGATCAATTATGCAACTACCGAATGGTTAACTAAACAATTGCCCCAAGAAATTGATAATTGGTTTCCAAAAGATACCAGTTAACACGTATGGAGCATATTGTAAGACAGATAAGCTAGGCTTAAGTGAAGGCTTCAGGGGAAAATTTTCTAACAAAAAAGGTACTACACAGGTGAGTCCATATGCAGTTGCTAAAGCAGTAGTTAATTTAGGAGTCTGACCTGGTATAGGGCTATAAAAAATACCCAATAGGATGCAACAAATCATCAAAAATTGCTCCCATAAAAACCATGATTGCGGCGACAAAAAATAAATTAATCTCGGAAAGCTTTTATCAATTTTTTGTCGCATTCCCAGCAATACTGCCCAAGTCGCTGCCCCAACAATGCCATCATTTTTCAATCCATAAATTCTTTGGAAGCGTTTCACTGCTCTTTCTGTCGCACTGTCAAAATAGCTAGTAGGTTCTTTTTTCAAAAATCCTTCATCATAAAGGATAGTTTGCAGTTCCTTAACCGCATTCCTTAATTCTGGGGACTTAATTTTTTGACTCCGAGAAAGTTTTGGGTACAAAAGACAAGCCCATGTTAGCGGGCCAACCACTCCATCTGTTAAAAGATTATTTCTTTTTTGAAATTCTTTTACTGCCTTGTCTGTTTCTAAATCAAATTTACCGGTAATCTCTGCAAGTAAATCTTGAGTTTTTAATCGCTCTTGCAATTCGTTGATTGATTCTTGTACAGACTTTGGTGTAAACTCACGGTAAAGTGTCGGAAGTTTATTAAAGACACAGACTTGTTTTTCTTCAGGAAAATAAAGTCGAGATTGTTTTAGACCAACCAAGATACTTACAGTTTGAATTAGTTTATTCATTCAGTACTCCTTTGTTGACTGTTAACAACAATTATTAATTTAATAATTAGCCTACTAAATTGACCCTAAATAGCGTAATGAACAATGTTAAAAATTTGTTAGTTAAAAATTACTAATACAACATACTCAAACTTTTGTTAGTTAAAATGTTGCTAACCAACATTTAACAACAAAACTAATAGGGTGATATTTATGTCAGATCAGTCAGAGCGTGGAAATCTGTCTAAAGCCTGGTATCAAAAGGTTTTACAGGATTGGGATATAGATCGTTTACTGACTGACTTGGAGTCTAAAATTCAAGAACGATACAGGCAAAATACTAAGAAAGACCTGTTACTTGGGTTACTGTGTGGGTATAGCTTGACAAACATAAGTAAGGACTTATGCAGGGAAAACGCTAGTGTGAGAGTGGGATTGAGCTATATCTATCGAGATATTGAAACTTTGACAGGAGAACCAGACAACAGCGTTAGATCGAGCAACCTTATTTACATTCTAGAGAGACATGGATATCGCAGAGGTGTTGCTGCATCTAGTATCGAAAGCACCTCTATCCCCCACAATCTGCCATCACCAACCTATACAGAATTTATTGGGCGCGAGGCAGATATGAAAAAGCTACTGGAAAGGCTTTTGCCAGAGCATGGCGCTCACATGATTACAGTTCATGGCATTGGTGGCGTAGGGAAAACGGCGTTGGTGTTAGCAGCTGCTTACCTGTGCTTAGAAGCTAGTAACAAAAACAGTTCTGATGCACCTAAATTTGATGCAATTATTTTCACTTCAGCCAAACAACAAGAACTGATTCCCGATATGATTTTGCAACGGCAGCAAGGACAGCGTAACCTGCGCGAGATTTTTCGGGTAATTGCCAATGCCTTAAACGACTCTACTATTATTCAATCTCCTCCCAATGACCAATTTGAGCGTGTACGCCAATGTCTTTCTAAACAGCGAACGCTTCTGATTGTGGACAATATGGAGACTATAGAGGACAGGGATGAGGTTATAGAATTTCTATACAATTTACCCATTTGCGTCAAAGTAGTAATTACTACCCGCGAACGAATTGCCCTGCTGCCAATCAGTCTGCGAAACTTGCCCCTGAATGATGGTTTGCAGTTGATTCAGCAACAAGCAGAAGAGAAAGGTATAACTATCCAAGATGAAGACTCTAGCTTGCTCTACGATCGCACTGGAGGAATCCCCCTCGCTATTGTCTACGCACTCGGTCAAGTTTCCAGTGGCTACCCTTTGAACTTTGTATTGGAGCAGTTAGCCTCCGCTACAGGCGATGTGGCTCGTTTTTGCTTTGAGCAATCGGTGCAAGGTACGAAGGAACAACCACCACACAAGTTACTCATGTCACTGGCGATTTTTCCTGACGCTCCTATCCAAGCTGCTGTGGCTGAAGTTGCTGGACTGACATCTGCTCCTGATTCTGTCAGTAATGGCTTGGTACGTTTGCAGCAACTTTCGTTAGTGAATTTTAACCCAGAAACTAAGCGATACGAGATGCTTTCTCTGACTCGTGAGTATGCCTTAGCACAATTAGCCGCTTACCCAGATTTTGAGAGGGAAGCACGGATGCGTTGGGTGAGATGGTATCTAAATTTTGCTTACAGTTACGGTGGAGAAGATTGGGAGAACTGGATACATTACGACAGGTTAAAGGAAGAGGAAGGAAATCTACGGGCAGTACTTTATTGGTGTAAAAACCAAGACCATTATGCAGAAGTTAAAGATTTATGGTTGCTCTTGAACCACTACGCCAATCTCTATGCTTATTGGGACGATCGCCTCGATTGGTTGCAATGGCTGATAGAACAATCAGAACGACGTGGTGAATGGTCATCTTTAGTAAAATTCATGATCCGCAAAACCTGGCTGCTAATTCGGGAGTGTTCGCCCCAAAGTCTCATACAAGCAGACGAAATATTGCAGCGGGCATGGGTTTTACGCGACCATGCAGATTCATGCGTTCAAGCTGACTTAGCCGAAAATATGGCTAGACTGCGAATCAGACAGAATAATTATATAGATGCACACCACTGGCTAACAGTAGAAGAAAAATTGGTGATTGAGGCGAATCTAGACGAGCGACAGCATATCCGCTATTTTATTCCCGTTCTTTATCATCGGGCTGAAATCTTTTATTCAGAAGGGGAATATCTTTTAACGAAGAAGCTATTTCAAGATGTGATGAAAAGTGCAGAAAAAATTAATTGGTATCGGGTGATTAATTCTGCTCAAAATTGGCTTGCTGATATTGCAATTGAACAAGGCGATCGCGATGAAGCTCAAAAGCTATTAATTAAAGGCTTAACTGTCGCCGAAAGCAGTAATAATAAGCGGCGTTTGGCTCGTTATCAACGTTCTCTTGCGCGTTGGGAGAGAAGGTGGGGAAGTGCCCAGAAAGCTTGCCAATTATCTACTCAGGCTATTAATAGTTTTGAGCAATTGGGAATGACAAGGGATGCACAGGAGATGCAAACTTTACTAAATTGCCCATAATTATCTGTAAATATCGCATTTCCAGTTGTTTTTTAGCATGGCTGCTGCCCAAATTAGGCAATGGGTTACAACTTGTTGCTAGCGATCGCACTTCTAATTTTTTACTTAACAAGATGCTTTATTTGTCAATAAAGTGTAATATAACTTAGTAATCATTGGGCGATCGCTATTCTTTTCGATCTAATACTATTAATGCGGCAATCTGCTAAATATTAGCCTGCTTTCATCCCAAATTGTCCACCCAAAGACAGTAGATGAAGTTTTGTGTGAATAACTATAAGGTATGAAATAGCTCTGCATTCCAAAAAGTGAAAAAGGAACAGATTTTTATGACATTTGATTACGATTTGTTTGTCATTGGTGCTGGGCCTGGGGGATTGGCAGCAGCTAAAAAAGCAGCTAGCTATGGTGTACGTGTCGCCATTGCCGAACAAGAAGCTATTGGTGGCACCTGTGTAAATCGCGGCTGCGTTCCCAAAAAGCTGATTGTCTACGCTGCTGACTTCGCCCTCAAAAATCAAATCGCACAAAGTTATGGGTGGAGTGACTGTCAAACATACTTTGACTGGACATTATTTATTAAGTCAGTACATCAGCATATTGACAGCGTTAACCAATCCTATTTTCAGCAATTGCAAAAAGCTGGAATTGAATTAATTTCTCAACATGCCACTTTCATCGATACTCATACGATCGATATTGATGGACGCAAAGTTACAGCCGACAAAATTTTAATTGCTGTGGGAGGACAACCCCTTAAGCCCAAAATCCCAGGTATAGAATACGCCATCACATCCCGCGAGATGTTCCAGTTACCCTATCTGCCAAAACGTTTAGCAATTATTGGCGGTGGCTACATTGGCGTAGAATTTTGCAGTATGATGCACGCTTTCGGTTGTGAGGTGACGGTGATTGAAAAAGACGAGATGATTTTATCGGGGTTTGACGATCGCATTTGCTCTGCTGTACAACAGGGGTTGATTAAACGTGGAATTAAGTTTTTCACCAATAGCACTGTTCAAGAAATCAAATACTCAGAAGAGGGTTTGTTGTTAACTATTACTGGTGAGAGCCAAGAAATAATTACAGCAGATACCATCTTAGTTGCCACAGGTTACGTTCCAAATACCAAGAATCTTGGTTTGGAAAATGCCCATGTTGAACTTGGCGAACATGGTGCAATCAAAGTAGATGAATACAGTCGCACCAGCCAAGAAAACATTTTTGCTGTGGGTGACTGCACCAGCCGCGTGCAATTGACTCCAGTGGCTAAGGCAGAAGGTATTGTCTTTGCCGATACAGTTTTTGGGAACAAGGCGCAAAAACTAAATTATGATTATGTGCCCACTGCTGTTTTTTGCCGTCCAGAAGCGGCTAGTGTGGGGATGACGGAGGCGAAAGCACGAGAAAAATTTGGTGAATCTGTAGAATGCTACTGCACCGAGTTCCAACCACTGTTGTATCAGATGATCGAACAGGATGAGCCAACCACTATAAAGTTAGTGCTAAATAGTGATTCTGGGCAAGTTTTGGGCGCTCACATGGTGGGCGAACATGCAGCAGATATCATTCAAAGTTTAGGTGTGGCAATTCGCAAAGGCATTACCAAGGAAGATTTGGATGAAACAATAGGCATTCATCCCACGACAGGAGAAGAATTTCTGTCGTTAAATTAAATCATGTGCAGGACTGAGTGAAAAAGCCACAAATGAGAAGGGGGAAATCCTTAGACCTGCCTTAAAAATAGGGACTGGGGACTGGGGACTGGGAACTGGGAACTGGGGAAGAGATATTTTTATAGTTCCTTGTGAGTTCCACTCATAGAGTCTCTTGCAAAAAGAACTTTTGCACTCTTGTGGGAAAAGGGATTCATCTTTATAGGGAAAAGGGAAAATAACAAACCTTTCCCCCTTTACCCCGCCCCTTATCCCCAGAGGGGACCCCACCCTCCCCTTTTCCCGACTTCTGAAAGAAGTCTCTTCTTCTCACCTCCCTATTTTCGTGCCCGATTATACTTTTGCAACTCCAAAAATTAAATTATCCAAATTTTTGTATCCAATACAACTATCAGATTTGGCTTTGCCTACTTAAGAACAGTTTCCAGAGTGATTGGAGATTTTTTTATTTAGAAGTTTCTTGTCCTTCTGAGTAAGATTTTGTGGGTATGTCTAAATCGTCTAAAGTATTCATTAATAAGTCATCTTGTGGAATATAGTCTCTCTGTTGGAAATCTACCAAATTGTCAAGAACTTTAATAGCTTCAAGATCCTTAAGAGCTTCTGATGCAGACTGATATCGCTCTTTGAAGTCATTCAACACCATTTTACTGAGAATCTTAGCTAGGGAGTGGCTGACCTGAGTGTGTAGTTTACCGCCGTAGGCATCGCTCCATTTGATTTCCCCATTTGCGTCTCTATCTAGCTCACGGGGTGCTACACCAGTCAAGGCTTTAATCCCAACCATGCCAACTGCATAGATATCACTACTGTACTGTGGACGCCCAAAACATTGTTCGCTTGGTGCGTAACCCTGAGTACCAATACCAATGGTGAAAGGGGTGGACTCTTGAGGATCGAGCTGTTTGATGCCAACTTCCTTAACGGCTCCAAAGTCAATCAACACCAGTTTTCCGTCTGAGTGTCGCCGGATGATATTACTGGGTTTAATATCCCGATGAATCACGTGGTTTTCATGGACAAATGTTAATGTTTGCAATAAGTCCCTGATAATTTTGATCGCGGCAATTTCTTCAATTGCTCTACCTGCTGGAAGTTCTTGATTTAAAGGATGACCAATTATCTGTTCTTGGACTAAATAAAATTCTTCATCTTCTTCAAAATAGGCCAAAAGTTGAGGAATTTGAGCGTGCCTTCCCAATTTTTCTAGTGTTTGTGCCTCTGAGTGAAATAAACGTCTGGCAAGTTGCAATCCTTCTGGTTTGGTGTTGGCTGGTTTTAATTGTTTGACAACACATCGCGGATTACCAGGACGTTGGGTATCTTCGGCAATGTAGGTTTCACTAAATCCACCGGAACCGAGAACTTTGACAATTTTGTAGCGTCTCGCCAAGACTTTCCCTGATAAGGCTAAATCTCGTTGCTGGATTAGGTGTTGGAAATCATCTTGTTGGCTGATAATCTCTTGGACAACGGGTGAAGTTTTATACTTCTGAAAAATGTCTACTAATTGGCGTTTTCTGATGCTTTCTCTGATGACTGAAGTTGCCAAATAGGAAATTCCAGTCATGGCGATCGCGATCGCTGGTACGCTAGTGGGAAAAATTAACTGACCATAGACAAATAATCCATAACTAATTCCTCCCCAAGCGCTAGACAGGGCGAGGCTATAGAAAAATCTATGGATGCTACGTTTGCGTCTGCTAATCATCAAGGCTGAACTGCCAACTAGCATTAGCACAAACAAACCCTGCAATGGTGGACTCTTAATTCCTGGGGCGATCGCTTTTCCTGTCATCAAAGTTGCGATTGCATTGGCGTGAATTTCTACGCCCGACATCGGGTCAGTACTATTACTACCAGCAACTGGATAATAATCATTATGTAACCGATCTGTTGCACCAATCAGCACGATTTTGTCTTTGAACACCTTTCCTTGCTGCAAATAGCTGTTCCAGTTTTGCGGGTCGAGTACGTGCCAAAAAGGTTTTTGCTCAAATGTACCCGCAGGCCCCCAAAAATAAATGCGATCGCCTTTTGGTCGGGGATAATTTACTTGCGCTGCCTTCAGCGCGGCTTCATCAAAAGAGAGTCGCTTTTTGGTAAATAAATTATCTTCACCTAATAATTTGGGATACTCACTCGCTAATCGATGAACTTTTCCATCTACTTCTAAAGGAAAATTAACTGAACCAATGGATACTGACTTTGTACGAAACATTTGTTGTGGGTCTGTCAGTTGCGTAAAAGACCCTTGGTGCGTCTGGGAGTTTTCGTAGACGGCTGCTAAGGTAACTTTATTACCATATTTTTGCAGTACTGCCTGAAATTGGCGATCGTCTGCAACTCCATAGCTGCTTGCCGTATCAAAAACTACATCTAATGCTACAGCGCGGGCACCTGCTTCGATTAATTTTGTAATTACCTGGGAGTATGCAGCCCGTTTATAAGGATAAGATTTTAGTGTTTCTAAGTAGGCATACTGTTTTGGATCTGTTTTATAGTACTGTTCGGGAATTGATATTGACTGGTCGTCTATTGCTAAAATTACGATGTCTTCTGGAGGCGCGATCAAGCCGCGCAGTTGAAAAAAGCCAGAAAGCACCTGATTTTCCATCAATTGAACCGATTCCCCACCAGAAGCGCTCAATAGTGCGCCCCCAATTGCCCAAGTACCTGCCAGTAAATGACCTAAGCGAACCATCCAGCGAGAGTGGCGAGCAGATGCTGTTGAAGTCACTTTTGTTGGTTTACTTGACAGTCTATTGGCAGTAGAGACATAGTTTTTAGTTAAGGTAGATGTAGGTTCTTCTGCCATATCGTGTTACTGATTGATTTTAGTCCAACACTTTTATTTATTCAGACCGCGTTTTAGTGTAAGTACATTGAAATAAGACTTAAATGATAATCTTATACATTTGTAAAGTATCTTCTATTCATCAACAAAATTTTATTGGCAGAGCCAGCCCCCAAAAAATTCTTACTCAACCACTACTTAATTTATTCTTTTTCTGATGAATGAGTTACAAGTAGTGATTGTCTCATAGATCGGAGTCGGATATACTCTACCAGTGCATTTGGTTCTGGCAAGATTTTACCCTAACCTAACAAACAAGTACGTTACTAACTGGGTGCCATACCATAAGCAGTCCAAGGCTGTCTTCTGTCTCTGGCGCAATGTTGGTAATCTCCAGAAAGCGTGTCCTGATACTGACAGCTTTAGCGAAATATCGGGTTTAATTTATATCTTACCTTAAGCCTATGTTATACCTCTTTAGGAGTAAACTTTAGGGTTATGCAGCGATGAATGCTGTTACTGGGTCAATTTTATGGGTAGATTTTGATCGCCGGGTGGCTGTTGCAGTGCTAAAAGTGAATCAGGTTAACATCCTGGATCTCAACTGCAATATTGCAAGCGTTTTTATGTCTTGAAAGAGGTAGGATAAAAGCTATAGATAAAAAACTACGTTATAGATATTAGCAAACAAGGCATTTGAAAATTGCTATAATCTATTGTTCCATCTAAATTCATATATATTATTAGGTGTAAATTTGTATGGGTTCTCCAATGAATCGTCTATCTATTTTTGTAGATGGAAACAATATGTTCTATGCTCAACAAAAAAATGGCTGGTTTTTTGACCCGCGACGAGTCTTAGAATACTTCAAACATGAGCAATCAGAAACAACATTAATTAATGCCTTCTGGTACACTGGCTTAAAAGATCCACAAGACCAGCGAGGTTTCAGAGACGCTCTAATTAGTCTAGGATATACAGTACGAACTAAAATTCTGAAAGAATATTATGATGATACGTCAGGTCGTTACTCACAAAAAGCGAATTTAGATATTGAAATTGTTGTAGATATGTTTAATACAGTAGACCAGTATGACCGAGTAGTATTATTCAGTGGTGATGGAGATTTTGAAAGAGCAATCGAACTATTACGCTCAAAAAATACACATATTACGGTAGTATCAACAGAAGGAATGATTGCTAGAGAGCTACGCAACGCTACTGATAGATATATAGATTTAAATGATATCAGAGATCAAATAGAGAAAACTGAAGGTTAGTAGCTTTAACAATTATTTACAAAAATCAGAGTAAAAGAAAAACTAGAGTTGAAGATATATTAAGCCACAAGTAAACACTAAACAACAAACGGCAAATGACAAACAAAACAGATCGAATCATCATTTTTGATACAACATTGCGAGATGGAGAGCAGTGTCCGGGAGCGACTTTGAACATAGATGAAAAGCTAGTTATTGCGAAGCAATTAGCGCGTCTAGGTGTAGATGTAATTGAAGCAGGCTTTGCCTTTGCTAGTCCCGGAGATTTTGAAGCAGTCAAGAAAATTGCTCAAATTGTCGGGACAGAAAATGGCCCGGTAGTTTGTAGTTTGGCAAGAGCGATTAAAGCAGATATTGAAGCGGCTGCGGAAGCATTAAAACCAGCAGTTAATGCCAGAATTCACACATTCATTTCGACTTCTGATATTCATTTAGAGTATCAATTGCGAAAGTCACGGGCAGAAGTACTAGCGATCGCCGAAGAAATGGTAGCTTATGCTAAATCCTTCATGACAGATGTGGAATTTTCGCCAATGGATGCGGCTCGTTCCGATCCAGAATTTTTGTACCAAGTGTTAGAGCGAACGATCGCAGCTGGTGCAACAACAGTTAACATTCCCGATACTGTAGGTTACACAACTCCTAGCGAATTTGGGGCCATAATTAAAGGGATTATCGAGAATGTCCCCAACATCAACCAAGCGATTATTTCTGTACATGGTCACAATGATTTAGGCTTGGCAGTTGCTAACTTTTTAGAAGCCGTAAAAAATGGCGCGCGGCAACTAGAATGTACGATCAATGGCATTGGCGAACGCGCCGGTAATGCATCACTAGAAGAATTGGTAATGGCCTTGCACGTGCGGCGGCAATATTTTAACCCTTATCTTGGCAGACCAGAAAATTCTCAAGAACCCCTGACAAATATCGACACCCGACAAATTTATAAAACCTCACGCTTAGTTTCTAATTTGACGGGAATGTTGGTTCAACCAAATAAAGCGATTGTCGGGGCGAATGCTTTTGCCCATGAGTCTGGAATTCACCAAGATGGTGTGTTAAAGAACAAGTTAACTTATGAAATTATGGATGCCCAATTGATTGGCTTAACAGACAATCAAATCGTTTTGGGCAAACATTCCGGGAGAAATGCTTTTCGGACTCGATTGAAAGAATTGGGCTTCGATCTGTCAGATACTGAATTAAATAAAGCCTTCGTCAGATTCAAAGAAGTAGCAGATAAAAAGAAAGAAATATCTGATTGGGATTTGGAAGCGATCGTTAACGATGAAATCCAACAAGCACCCGATTTGTTCCGAGTAGAGTTGGTGCAAGTTTCCTGTGGTAGCAACGCCCGCCCTACTGCTACAGTTACTCTGCGTACCCCAGAAGGTGAAGAATTAACCGATGCTGCGATCGGTACTGGGCCAGTGGATGCAGTTTACAAAGCCATCAATCGTGTGGTGAATGTACCCAACCAGTTGATTGAGTTTTCTGTGCAGTCAGTAACAGCCGGTATTGATGCCATTGGCGAAGTGACGATTCGTTTACGTTATGAATCTAAAGTGTTTTCTGGTCATGCAGCCAACACAGATATCATCGTGGCATCCGCGCAAGCTTATGTAAATGCGTTGAATAGGTTGTATGCATCTTTGCAAACTCAAGAAAAGCCAGAGGAAGTAACTGCACAGAAAGTCTGAGTCGGATCTGTGAAACTGCTAGTTTTTAGCCGAAGCTAACAAACTCCTCTCCAACTTTGGGGAGGAGTTATTTGTGAGTTCCAAAAATTGTTTGAAATTATGCTGACAGAAAAAAATATAACTATCAGAGAAGCTACTACCAAAGAAGATTCAGTGATTGCACAACACTTTTATCAAATGTGGCTAGATATTGGTGTTGATGAGAGTAATCTACTTGTGGAGTGGCAAAATATTACCCTCAAATTCATAGAAGAAGCACGTCGAGATTTGTTTTATAAAGCTTTTATTGCAGAGGTTGATAATACAGTCGTGGGTTCTGCAAGTTGTCAACTGTTTGCAGGTTTATACCCGAATGTTTTCAAAGATGAATACCGCAAGTTTGGGTATATTTGGGGAGTTTATGTTGAACAATCTTACCGCAGACAAGGCATAGCTAAATTGCTAACTAATAGAGCAATTGAATATTTAAAAGCGATCGGTTGCACGCGAGTGCTTCTTAATGCTTCACCATCAGGTAAACCAGTTTATTCCTGTCTCGGTTTTTCTGAAGGAAATTTAATGCAATTAGATTTGATTTAAGGACAGCAATTTGTTGCCTTGTAGTGATGCCCGATCGACCTAAATTGATATAAAAAGATATTTGTCAAACTTACGTTAAATAGGATAGCTGTAAGTGTTCAGATGTATGTATTTATTATTCTAATTTGTACTATAAGTCAAGTTTATTGAGTTAATTATGAATATTTTTTACTTTTTTCGATTTTGAGATTTACTTATATGCATAAAACTTTATTCTGAGAAACGATGTTTATAATTAGTCAGCTTGTATGAGTAGCGAAAAGACAACAGAATTGCCACTCTGGGTACAAGATAGAGATATAGTCATTGCTCATGATGAAGAAGTACAGTGGCGAGAAGGAAAACGCCCCGATTATTCATACACCAATGAATTTCTTCATCAAGAGAGTAAATTTCAGCATCCAGAAGGTTCTTTAGAAGCGATCGCTCAAAATTTAGTCCGCACTTTTGAGATGGAAGCTTCTAATAAATCTAATCCTCAACAGTGGCTTTCTATTGTTACTGATAAGTTTAAGATGAGTACCAATGGCGGACAACAATTCACTGCTGAAGATGTTGCAAACGAAGGTACTTATAACCTGTTTTTAGGTAAAACTGAGCAATATGACTCTGAAACAGAAACCTTTGAATCTTCATTTCAAGTTTTTCATACAGCCTTTCCTAATGGCTTCCTTTGGGAACTAACAGAAGTCCTTTCTGGGCCGCCTAATGTTATAGCAACCGCCAAGGCGGTTAAGCCGCTGTGTGAAGCACAGCTTCCATCGCATCTCTCAGACAGCCAAATTGAATTATTTGCTTACGAATTCGGCTTTTTAACCATGACCAACATCGCTCAATTTTGTTAAGCTCGGG
>NZ_JAVRBQ020000116.1:0-59589 GCF_034531215.2 Nostoc sp. ChiSLP03a | reverse complement strand
ATCTAATTCAGTATCTGTATTTTTGAGTTAATTGAGGTGGCGGTTGCGCGACGTGCAACCGCCACTTCGTCCTGAACGAGCGCACGACTATTCAAGTGCAAAGTACCCACAGCTTGATAACCCGCAACTTGGGTTATTAGGAGGAAATTATGGCGTCAGGAATGATGATCGAAGGCAAATGGACAACCAATGGGAATAAATCAGATCCCAATGGTAAGTTCAAGGAAACGCCGACAACATTTCGCGATCGCGTCACCGCCGATGGTTCTAGTGGGTTTAAGGCAGAAGCAGGGCGCTATCACCTCTACATTTCCTTAGCTTGTCCCTGGGCGCATCGCACTTTAATTATGCGAGAAATCAAAGGTTTGAATGATGCAATCTCAGTCTCTATCGTCGATCCGATTATGAGCGACAAGGGATGGATGTTTTCTGAAGCACCGGGAGCTATTCCTGACTGGGTAAATCACACGAAATATTTGCAAGATATTTATTTGAAAGCTGATCCCAAATACACAGGACGAGTTACTGTTCCGGTATTGTGGGATAAGCAAACTCAAACAATCGTCAATAACGAATCTCGCGAAATCATGCGGATGTTTGATGTAGAGTTTGGGGAATTGGCAACACAAAAAATAGACTTATACCCACGCGACTTACAGCATCAGATTGATGAAACGATCAATGCAATTTATCTACCAATCAATGTTGGTGTGTATCGCGCTGGTTTTGCGACTTCGCAAGCAGCCTATGAAGATGCGGTAACTGAACTTTTCGAGAGTTTAGATCGATGGGAAGCCATTCTCAGCCAGCAACGATATTTATGTGGCAATCAACTTACTGAAGCCGATATTTGTATGTTTGTTACTCTGTATCGCTTCGATTCAGTGTATTACGGTCACTTTAAATGCAATTTGCGGCGAATGATTGACTATCCAAATCTCTGGAATTATCTACTAGACCTATATCAGCGTCCTGAGTTCAAAGCGACTTGCAATCTAGACTACACCAAACGCGGCTATTACATGAGTATGACTGATATTAATCCAAATCGAATTGTGCCGAAGGGGCCGAGCGTTGATTTTGACCAACAGCACGATCGCGTAGGCGTAAGCCCGTCGTAGACATCGCTTCACTAAAACGTCTCCTAAAGAAGTTATCGCTCTCTAATTCATAGAAAAAAAATTGCACAATCCAACTGGAGTAACACCATGAGCCTTGTATCAGGTATCCACCATGTTGCAGTGGTGACAGCAGATATCGACCGCTTTATCGACTTCTATACTGATGTATTCGAGATGCCAGTAATCTTCCAAGAGACGACCCCAGCCTTTCGTCACGCACTTCTGCTAGCTGGATCGCAGAGCGTACTTCACGCAGCAGAGATGCCTAATAATATTCATAATTCTGGATTACCGGATATGTTTGGACGAGGACACATCGACCACTTAGCTTTGAATGCCCCAACAGATTCAGCATTCCAGATTATCCGCCGCAAACTGATAGATCGAGGTGTGAGTGATGGCGCGATCGCTGACCTTGGCCCAGTACTTAATTTATCATTTTCCGATCCTGATGGTATGCATATCGAAGTTTGTCTCATCGTCGATGCTTCACTTCAGGGTTTTCACCAACCGCGACCATATCTAGAGACTATCAACCAATAGGTTGAAGTTACCATTAGTCCCCTTCGCTGTTCATAGTTAATTAATAGTGTCGATTTCGTCTGCTTATTTTCAACTTGCGATCGTCCGATCGCAAATTTTATTAGTATACCAGTTTTACTATCAATTATTAATTATAACTTCAGCCCTATCTTAGGTAGAAAAAGTATAGCAAGCGAATTAAAAGTTAGGACATCTTGAAAGCATGGATGTTAGGAATAGTAATGTTTTACCTCCTGCCTTCAGCATAGCTGCCTTCTGCCTTCTGCTATATACTCCAGATAGCAAATTAACTGGACTAAAATACAGATATGCATAGGGTGATATTATGACAATTTTAACCCAAGAAGAAATTAGATTAGCAGAAGCCCTAACTCACAAAGCTCATTGGCGCAGATGGGGGCCATATTTAAGCGATCGCCAATGGGGAACGGTGCGCGAAGATTACAGTCACAACGGTACAGCCTGGGACTATTTTACCCACGATCAGGCTCGTTCTCGCGCCTACCGTTGGGGTGAAGATGGCATTGCTGGCATTTCTGATAATCATCAACGACTTTGTTTTGCGATCGCACTTTGGAATGGCGAAGATTCTATTCTCAAAGAAAGATTTTTTGGTCTAACTGGTAGCGAAGGAAATCATGGGGAAGATGTTAAAGAATATTATTTTTATCTAGACAATACTCCTACCCATTCTTATATGAAAGCGCTTTACAAATATCCCCATAAAGCCTTTCCTTACTCCCAATTGGTTGCAAAAAATCAACACAGAAATCGCCAAGAACCAGAATTTGAATTACTAGATACAGGTATATTTGATGAAAATCGTTACTTTGATGTCTTTATCGAATATGCCAAAAATGATCCTGAAGATATTCTCATCCAAATAAAAGTAATCAACCGAGGATCGGAAGCAAAAACCCTACACCTATTACCTACTCTCTGGTTTCGTAACACTTGGTGTTGGAATGGAGATACTAACAAACCGACTTTAAAACAAAGCGAATCTGGTAATGGCTTTAATTTAATTGAGGCGTTTCATCCAACTTTAGGTAAAAGATGGCTGTATTGTCAAGAAGCAAACGAAATTCTCTTTACAGAAAATGAAACAAATTATCAGCGATTGTTTGGCTATTCTAATTCGTCTGCCTATGTCAAAGATGGCATTAATGATTACATTGTTCAGGGTAAAAAAGAGGCAATAAACCCAAATAAAGTTGGTACTAAAGCATCTGTCGATTATTTGTTGACAGTTGGTGCAGGTGAAACTAAAATCGTTAAATTGCGATTGAGTGATGTACCTAATTTAGTTGAGCCATTTGGCAAAGAATTCCATATAATCTTTTGGGAACGACAACAGGAAGCAAATAAATTTTACCAGCGCGTTACACCATTTCCTCTCAGTGAAGATATGCGAAATGTGCAACGACAAGCATTTGCTGGAATGTTGTGGAGTAAACAATATTATCACTATGTTGTAGAGGATTGGTTGAAAGGCGATCGCAATACACCAGCACCACCTCCAGAACGCCAACAAGGGAGAAATCGGGAATGGTTTCATCTCTACAATAAAGATATTCTTTCTATGCCCGATAAGTGGGAATATCCTTGGTTTGCAGCTTGGGATTTGGCATTTCATACTATTCCTTTGGCAATGATTGACCCTGATTTTGCTAAGTATCAGTTGGATGTTTTAACACGGGAATGGTACATGCATCCTAACGGGCAAATTCCTGCTTATGAATGGGCTTTTGGTGATGTGAATCCACCTGTTCACGCTTGGGCAACTTGGCGAATTTACAAGATTGAGCAGAAGATTTACGGACGAACAGATAGACAGTTTTTAGAAAGGGTATTTCAGAAACTAATGCTCAATTTTACCTGGTGGGTAAATCGCAAAGATACTCAGGGTAATAACGTCTTTCAAGGTGGATTTCTCGGTTTAGATAATATTGGCGTATTTGACCGCAGTGCAGCTTTACCTACTGGCGGACATATTGACCAATCTGATGGTACCAGTTGGATGGGAATGTATTGTTTAAATATGTTAGCGATCGCTTTAGAATTAGCCAAGACTAATCCTGTTTACGAAGACATTGCTACCAAGTTCTTTGAGCATTTTCTTTACATTGCCGATGCTATGAATAACATCGGCGAAATAGAAGCCAGTTTGTGGAATGATTCCGATGGATTTTACTACGATGTGCTGCATTTACCTGAACGACAAATTACCTTAAAAGTCAGGTCAATGGTAGGTTTAATTCCTCTATTTGCCATTGAAACTATTGAACCAGAAACTTTAAAAGTGCTTCCTGGTTTTAAAAAGCGATTGGAATGGTTCATCCAAAACCGTCCTGACTTGCGGCAAAATGTGGCTTGTATGGAAACCAAAGGAGTGGGGGCGAGGAGATTACTGGCGATCGTTTCTAGAGATAAGCTCAGAAGTATTCTGCAAAAAATGCTGGATGAAAGCGAGTTTTTTGGCCCTTATGGCATTCGAGCACTTTCTCGATTTCATGCTGAAAATCCTTATATTTTTGATGTTAATGGTTCGCAATTTCGAGTCGATTATGAACCGGCTGAATCTAGTAGTGGTTTATTTGGTGGTAACTCTAACTGGCGCGGTCCCGTTTGGTTTCCGGTGAATTTCATCCTAATTGAATCTCTGCAAAAGTTTCATTATTATCTAGGAGACGATTTCAAAGTGGAATGTCCGACAGGTTCTGGTCAAATGATGACACTTTGGGAAATTGCATCAGAATTATCTCAACGATTAACCAGAATTTTCTTGCAAAATGACTCTGGTAAACGTCCTGTTTATGGTGGAATGCAAAAGTTTCAAAACGATCCACACTGGCAAAATCTAATTTTATTCTATGAGTATTTTCATGGTGATAACGGAGCCGGAATTGGCGCTAGTCATCAAACTGGCTGGACAGGTTTAGTTGCGAAATTAATCCAGCAATTTGGTGAATATGAAGCACAGCATCAAGAACTAGAAATAGAGAAGGATAAAATAAGGTAAAGACATCTAAACCCACTCCTATCTCATCCTCATTCAAAAGACTTGTTATTTGCCTTTATTCTTTCTGGTTAAATAGCAAGATTTCTTTTTAATATCTGCGTTCAATCAAGCTAGAAATATAAAAAATATAATTATAGCACAAGCCTTGGTGGTTAGGACATTAACAGATGATAAAACTTAGACACAACAAGACTTTTCACCCAATCCCCAGTCACCAGTCCCCAGTCCCTTGCTATAAATTTTGGCGTTGCATATTTGCGAGATGATTTTTCTAGTTTTGTGGGATGGCCCGAAAAGCCCGTCCTTAAAATACAAGGGACGGGCTTTTCCGCCCACCCTACAAGAATCATCCCTTGATTCAGCAACGCCAAATCCTTAAGGTAATTCTCACGCGAGACTCCTCACTAGATTTAGCAATTCTAGATTGGATGCTTCCAAGGTTGACGGGTTTGGAAATTTGTCGGCGTTTGCGAACAACAGATAGTACAGTACCAGTGATTTTGTTGACAGCAAAAGATGAAGTTAGCGATGCCTACGGCAAGCCGCAAAGCGTCTACGCGTCGCCGGATTACATGCAGGAGCCGATGATTATGTAGTTAAGCCCTTCAGCATTGAGGAACTATTAGCTAGAATTCGCGCTCATCTGCGGCGCACGCAAGAAACAGACGAAGATTTGTTGCAATTTGAAGATTTAAGCTGAAATAAGCGCACTCGTGAAGTATTTCGGGAAAAACGAAGCATTCAGTTAACAGCAAAAGAATTTGACTTATTAGAATATCTCCTTTCACATCCCCGTCAAGTATTTACTAGAGATCAAATTTTAGAGAAAGTTTGGAGTTACAATTTCATGGCTGATTCTAATATTATTGAAGTATATATTCGTTATTTGCGACTCAAGTTAGAAGAAAATAATGAAAGACGTTTGATTCATACAGTCCGTGGTGTAGGCTATGCACTACGGGAGTAATCGTAATGACTTGGTGATTTCAAGAAAAGCAACATATTCAAAATCAAAGAGAATTATGAAGAAAAAATGGGCTGTTAAACGACTGACAGTAAATCTCACAACCGAGGAAATGAAGAAACTTGAACAATACTGTACTCTTACAGGAAGACCAGCAACAGATGTAATTCGAGAATTACTCCGAAGTCTTGAGGTTGACAATGCTGAAAACTCTGAGATGGGAACAGCAGACTCAAAAATCACTGTTGGCAGTTCGTCAAAATCACACTAACTATCGACTCGAATATAGCGTTTCTTAATCAGAATCAGCTACAGCTTAACCTCACCCCCAACCTCTTGATAAAAAGAGGGGTTGGGGGTGAGGTTTTGATATGTACTTTATGCACCTGGGAACTTCTATATCCCGCCAAATTAAGGCCTTTACGCCTTTTGCCTTTCCTATGTTTTAACAAGCATCGATTATGGGCATCATAATCCCAGTCCGAATACATCAGCTAGCAGCCAGAAAACTATTTGGCAGCAAATTTTGCATTTACAAATATAGTATCAACCGATGGTATCTAGTTTTAGACCTTATCTCTTTGTTTCTCGATATAGTTTGTACGCTGTATTTCTTTTGGGATGCCTACAGATTCAATTGGGAGTAATCTGTAGCTTAGGTATTTGGATATTATCAGAAGCTAAATTACAAGCAGCCCAAGCACATCAGACCTGGAAATCACCTTTAGGATTGACTGAGCAAGTCACCACAGTAAATCCTGAGTCAGCAGAGCAATACTCAAAACCACTCCCCTATCGATTACAACTAACACCTATTTTGCTGGCGGCACCGGAAAACTTCAATCCTGATTTGCGATTACCACCATCGCTACCCGAAGCACCACAGCAGAATTCTAGTCCGCCACCACTACCCGAAGCACCACAGCAGAATTCTAGTCCGCCAACAACTGCCACCGAAGCAAAAACGCCGGATGCAGTTTTGGAAAGTATTGATACGGACTATCACTATGAGACAGACAACTTTGGCCAAACAAATTTTTTCCTCGAACCAACAGCTCAGTTTCGATTGAGAAATGGCAATAAAATATTTTTCAAGACAGGTTTTAACTTCTTTGAGCAACGCGGTGTTGAATCAATTACCAATTTTCCTTTGCAAGTTGGATGGCAAGGAAAAATTGGACAAGTGACTCTACTAACAGCAGCTGGAGTCGATGTGTTCAATCGTTTACCCACAGCTATCAATCTCAATGTTAAAGTGGATGCTCCCATTTCGCCGCCGCGAGTTTCGTCATCAGGTCGATTGCTATCGGTAGTAATAATATCAGGTAATTTAGAACAAGGGCCTTATAAATCTAATGCTCGAACTTTAGACAATCAAATTACTGCTTGGCGATTTGGGCCTGATTTATACTGGCAGATTGACCGTAATACCAGCTTATTTTCGTCATTGCGTTTGGGTAATTACAACGATGGTAATTCCGATGTGCAGTCCTTTAGTAGGTTAGAGCGCAAATTCGGACAATTTTCTTTGGCAGCTAACTTATTCACTTGGAGTTACGATCGCGATTTAGAACGCACAAGCGGTTATTTTTCTCCACCAGATTTTCTAGTTTACAACGGTGAGGTAGCTTGGGAGGGAAATATTGCACAATTCTTACGCTGTCGCCTTGCTGCCAACTTAGGACGGCAGCGACTTAAAGGAGAATTTGACAACGCCAATACCTATCAAACGCGCTGTACGGTAAAACTGTCGCCAAGTATAGAAGCAGACTTGGGCTATAGCTTTAGTAATGTCCGCAATCAAGAAACTGGTGGAAGCGCCTACGGTGGTAATTCCTTCACAGGACAGTTGCGGGTCAAGTTTTAACAAAAAAGAATTCAAAAGTCAGAATTCAGAATTCAGGAGCAAAGCCAAAGACGCTTTGCCAAGGCGTCAGAATTCAGAATGAATATAGAATCAAGCGCGCTATATATTTTTGATTTTTTGAAAATTATCAACTTTGACTATCAAAGGATTCTTAATTTTAACTTCTAAGTTCTAACTCCTGGATTCTGAATTCTGTTTTATAAATCCAAAATGGTATAAGGCTGGAGAATGAAAGCACCATTACCTGATAACGAAACACAGCGAATCGAATCTCTTTTGCAGTATAAAATACTCGACACTCCTTCGGAAGCAGCCTTTGACGACCTCACCCGTTTAGCCTCATATATTTGTGGAACTCCCATTGCCTTAATCAGCTTAATTGATACTAATCGTCAGTGGTTCAAGTCAAAAGTCGGTTTGGATACCCTACAAACACCCCGTGATTTGGCATTCTGCGCCCATGCTATTCTGCAACCTGAAGTTTTTGTTGTATCTGATGCAACAGTTGACGAAAGGTTTGCAACAAACCCCCTTGTCACCTCTGACCCGAATATTCGGTTTTATGCTGGAGTACCGCTAACTAACCCTGAAGGATATGCACTAGGAACACTTTGTGTAATCGATCGTGTACCAAGAAACCTCTCTCCAGAACAAGTTGAAGCATTACGAATTATTGGTCGCCAGGTAATTAAGCAACTAGAAATGCGCCGCAATTTAGCAAGTTTGGTATTGGCAAGTGATACACGCAAACAGTCCCAGAAGACACGCAAACAATTTTTTCAAAGGATAGCTGGAGGGTTTGGGTTAGCATCGGCAGTTTTAGTTTTGATTGGCGTGATTTCTTATCAAAACACATGTATATTGATTGATACGAATAAACAAGTACAAATAACTCAAGAGAAAATCAATCAACTAGAAGAATTACTGTCTGAGATGAAAGATGCTGAAACTGGACAACGCGGTTACATCCTCACTGGACAAGAAAGTTATCTAGAACCTTATCAAGCAGTAGTTGGAAACATCGATCGCAAAATTGTAAAACTGAAAGATTTAATTGCAGATCAACCTAACCAACAAAAGCAGTTCGCAACCCTTGAATCTCTGATAGCTGCAAAACTTGCCATACTCAAGCAGACTATATACCTACGTCAAAATCAGGGATTCGAGGCGGCGTTGCAGCTAATCCAGACAAATCAAGGAAAACATCTCATGGATGATATCCGCAAGATCGTCCATGAAATAGAAAATCAGGATAGAAGGTTGCTTCAACAGCAGTCACAAGCTGCAAAAGCCAGTGCTAACAACACGGTTTTGACACTGGCGATCGCGATTTGTTTAAGTTTTTTGATTCTGGCTATAGTCTACTACTTTATTTACCGTGAAGGAAAAGAGCGGAAATTAACAGAAGAAACACTGAATCAAGAACGCAACTTTATCTCAACAGTCCTGAATACAACCAGTGCTTTGGTAATAGTTCTTGACACAAAAGGGCAAATCGTTCGCTTCAATCAAGCTTGCGAACAAATTACTGGTTACTCATTTGATGAGGTGAAAGGAAGGCATTTCTGGAACCTGTTTCTACTTCCTGAACAGGTAGAGCCGATTAAAGCAGTTTTTGAGCAGTTGCGATCTGGTGAAGCGCCCATAGAATACGAAAACTATTGGGTAACTAAGGATGGCAGCCGGCGGCTCATTTCTTGGACTAACACTACCTTGAAAGACTATGAGGGGCACGTTGAATACATTGTTGCTACAGGTATTGACATCAGCGATGTCTTTGAAGAACTTCGCTTACGCCAACGAACTGAACAGCATCTCAAAGCAGAGTATGTTACAACCCGGATCTTAGCAGAGTCAACCACAATCAACGAAGCCATGCCCCAAATCTTGCAAGGAATTTGCGAAAGTTTGGGATGGGATTTTAGTGAATTTTGGATGGTAGATGGGCGAGCAAATCTACTGTCTTTGCTAAATTCATGGTATAAAATCTCCTTTGAGATGCAAGAGTTTGACATCCTCAGTCGGCAGATTACATTTGCACCAGGAATTGGGCTGCCTGGTCGTGTCTGGGCTAGTATTGAACCTGTTTGGATCGCTGATGTCGTTAAAGATCGGAGTTTTATCCGCTCTCAAATCGCTGCCGAAGCACAACTGCACGGAGCTTTCGGTTTTCCGATCTGTAGTGGTAAAAAAATCATCGGTGTGATTACCTGCTTTAGCCATAAAATCCAGCAAGCTGACCCAGATTTGGCAAAAGTCATGAATTTGATTGGCGAGCAAGTAGGGCAGTTTATTGAGCGCAAGCAGGCAGAAGAACAACTCCAACGTCAAAACTTGCGATCGCAACTATTTACTGAAATCACCCTCAAGATTCGTCAGTCTTTGCAAATCAAAGAAATTCTCCAAATCACTGTCACCGAGGTTCAAAAAATTCTCCATAGCGATCGAGTTTTGATTTATCAGCCTTTGGCTGATGGCTCTGGAGCTACCGTGGTTGAGGCAGTAATTTCTGGCTGGCTAGCAATTAAAGAGAAAGAGCTAGTCAATGCTTACTTTCAAGCCGAATACATCCAGCAGTACTATCTACAACAGTACCGTCAAAAACCGAATCTGGGGCTTGCTGACTTGGATATAGCTGAAGTCCAAAAAAACCATCTCGAATTACTGCAACAATTTGGAGTCCAGTGTAATTTAGTCATACCCATTCTTGTCAAAGAAGAACTCTGCGGTTTGCTGATTGTCCATCAGTGCGGCAGTTCCCGCCAATGGTCTAGCTTTGAAACTCATCTTTTACGGCAAATAGCTGACCAAGTAGGTATTGCCTTAGCCCAAGCCCAAATGTTAGATGCAGAAACTCAACAACGACGAGAACTCGAAATTGCTCGTCACCAAGCTGAATTAGCCTCCCAAACCAAAAGTGCCTTTTTGGCCAACATGAGCCATGAAATTCGGACTCCCATGAATGCTGTATTGGGGATGACAAGCTTAATGTTAGAAACTCCCCTAAATTCCGAGCAGCGGGATTTTATGGAAACAATTCGCATTAGTGGTGATGCTCTCTTAAGCCTGATCAACGAAATTTTGGATCTTTCCAAACTAGAGGCTGGGGAAATGGCACTAGAAACTCTAGATTTTGACTTATCTACCTGTGTAGAAGAAGTATTGGAATTATTGGCTCCCTCTGCCCATCATAAGGGATTAGAAATTGCAGGATTAATTTACAGCAACGTCCCCACCCACCTCCAAGGCGATGCCGGCCGCTTGCGACAAATTCTCATGAACCTGATTAGCAATGCAATCAAGTTCACCAGCAAGGGTGAGGTAGTATTACGAGCAGAATTGCGATCGCTTTCCTTGACTACAGCTACTATCTATTTTGCGATCGTAGATACCGGTCTTGGCATTACCCCTGAAGATCAATCCAAACTCTTTAAGCCATTTACCCAAGTAGATGCTTCCACCACCCGGAAATATGGCGGCACAGGTTTGGGATTAGCCATCTGCAAGCAACTGGTAAGCTTGATGGGAGGAGAAATGGGTGTAGAAAGTCGCTTGGGGAAAGGATCTAAGTTTTGGTTTGAAGTAACTCTTGCCATGCAACTTGACTCTATTTCTTTAGAAGGCGAACGCGAACTTTTGCTCAATCGCCGCTTGTTAGTGGTGGATGATAATGCTACTAATCGCAAAATCATCTACCATCAAGCTACTCGTTGGGGAATGCTGGTGGATCAAGCAGCCTCGGCTACTACTGCCCTCAAAGCTATTCAAGAAGCCGCCAAGCAAAAAAATTTCTATGACATAGCTGTGATTGATATGCAGATGCCAAAAATAGATGGCATGACTTTAGGAGAACAAATTAAAGCAAATTCAGCGATCGCTGGGCTACCTTTAATTATGCTTACCTCTACTAATCAACGCGATGAAATCCAACGAGCGCTAAAAATAGGATTTGCGGCTTATTTAGTCAAACCGATTAAGCCGTCCCGACTCCTCGATGCGATCGTGACTATTTTAGGAACGCAGCCAGAAGAGGAGACAGAAGTCATAATTCAGGAGTTAGAAGTCAGAAGTCAGGATTTAAAACTGAAAAATTCTGAAAACAACCGCAACTATTATTCTCCTAACTACCACAAATTAAGAATTCTCTTAGCTGAAGATAATTTGGTGAATCAGAAAGTTGCTTTGAAACAACTTCAAAGTCTGGGTTATAGTGCTGATGTTGCTGGTAATGGGAAAGAAGTTTTGCAACTATTAGAAAAAATTCCCTACGATTTAATTCTGATGGATTGCCAAATGCCAGTTCTCGATGGTTTAGAAACCACAAAAGAAATTCATCGTTGGCAAGAAAACAGCTTTGCTAGTGGTTATCGTCCTGTGGTAATTGCAATGACAGCTAATGCCATGAGACAAGACCAACAAATGTGTCTAGATGCCGGAATGGATGACTATTTGAGCAAGCCAGTAATCAAAGAAAAATTGGCGGCAGCACTAGAGCGTTGGGGAAATGTGATATTCGAGGCAAAAGAAACAACTGCTACAGAGCAAACAGTTTCTACAACAGATGTCGGTGCAGTTAACCTCCCAATTGATTGGGAACGCTTACACCAACTATCGGAAAACAACCCAGAATTTGAATTGGAACTACTGCAAATATTTGTTGAGGATATTCAACCTCGTCTAGAGTTAATTAAAATAGCGATCGCAGCTCATGACTTTGAGCAAATAATACTTCAAGGTCATCAAATTAAAGGTTCTAGTGCCAATATGGGAGTTACAACCATGCATCTGGCAGCCGAAAAACTAGAACAACTAGCTTATAACCAAGAGCGTCGAGGTTCTAGTAACTTAATCGTAGAGTTAGAAGACTTTATTAAACGCATCCAAGATTTTTTAAATTGTCAAGATAGTAAAGCCACAACCTGAAATAATAATATTTATTAATAAATTCACTGGCTCAACACTTATTTTACATTTCTCATTACTAATTTCCTATTTTTCAGATATAAATTGTCACCGATTGGGAATAATAACAAAGTATATTCGGTGAGTTAGCTGCATCATAAGCTAATAATTTTTAGCCTAAATGTCAGTTAAATACATCATCTATTATTTCCAAATTGATTCCCCAAAAGTGAGGTTTTCCTAATGAGTCAAATGAATAGAGACGATGTACGAGAAAGACTTGGTAATATCGATCAGATCCGCGATATTATTCTTGGAACCCAGCTAAGAGAGTACGAAAATCGATTTAGCAAGCTGGAGTCAGATGTATCTCTCCTGCAACAACAGACACGATTGCATGTTGAGCAACTCAAGTCCAACTTTTCAGCCGAACTAAAAGCGGGATTTGAGTCGCTGGATAAAAAGCTGAAATCACTGAACCTCGCAACTCAAGAAGAAACTCTTGACTTACGGCAACAGGTTGATAGACTTAATAAAAAGTTCTCTAGCAGCGTTCAGTCGCTTGATGAAACCTTAGATAGCCAAACTACCTCGATTCGAGATGAAATCTTTCAAACTAAAGTCCAATTACAAGATGATGTTACGGCATTACGGGATCTGATTTTAGAAGAAATAGATCGGCGCTTCTCACAGCTGACAGACACGAAAGTTTCTAAAGACGATATGGCTGAAACTTTGTTTGCCTTGGGAATGCGTCTGAAAGAAACTGAATTTATTCCTAAATTGCGAGAAGCAGCCAATGAACGCAGCGATGAATATACTGCTGTACCGCTTTTAGAAACTACAAAGTTATCAAAAGTAAGTGTTAACTCACTCTAACAGTACAGCAGAATTAAATTCATAATCAAGTCAGAAAGTAAAGAGATATGAAGGAGATAATGACTCCAAACTCATAACCTCTAACTCACAACCTCTAACTCAGCACTCTAAAAAGGATAACTCAGGTGGAAAATTCGGTTTCTCAATCTGTTGAGTTGAAGTCAGAAACAGCTATGCAGCTTGACAATTTGCTGCATTTGCTTATCGATCTCAAAATTATCGAATCCCCTGAGCAATCTCCTTTATTACCATCAGAAACTGATAAGAGTAATGAGTATATTCCAGAAGAAATTGAATTACTGCAACTTCCTCCAGTGACATTAGAAGTATGTGAAGCTTATTTAGAATCGGATTTTAATTTTCCTCAAGATATATCTAATTACTCACAAACTACTCAAGAAGAATTAGAAGAATCTATTGGAATATTTACAGAATTTGAGGAAAAATTAGACAACTCAGAAGATGCATTGCAAAAATTACGGGAGATATTAGTCGGATATGAGCTAACAGAAATAAACAATATTACAGATAATTTGGAACAAAAATTAACAAAAATAGAGCATCAAATTTACGATCCTAAAGAGTTAATAAATCTACTACTACCGTGGATTTCTGAACTTTTAAGGCTGAAGATTACAGAGTCAAGAGAGGAAATTGTCCAAATAATTGCTCCGATCATTGATGAGACTATCCGCAGTCGCACTGAACAAAATAAAATTAGTATGAGTACAGCGATCGCACCTGTAATTCCTCTAGCTATTTCTCAGCAAATTATTATAGCTCCAGAAGAAGTTTCAGATGCGATCGCTCCGGCAATGGGACGAGCCATAAAAAAGCAAATTGAAATTGAGCAGAATATTGTGGTGGATGCACTCTACCCAGTTATTGGTAGTACCATAGCCAAATATATGGCAGAGACAATCCGTGCCATTAACCGACAAGTTGAAGAAACCCTCAGCGTTGAAGGTATTAAACGTAAAATTCGTGCCAAGCTACAGGGAGTTTCAGAAGCAGAATTAATTCTTAAAGAAGCTCTGCCATTTACAATTCAAGCCATTTTCTTGATTCATAAAACATCTGGTTTAGTTATCTCAGATATTCAGCACTCTCATGTAGAGCAGCTAGAGGCTGAAATGGTAGCAGGAATGCTGACAGCAATTCGTAGCTTTGCCAATGATTGTATCAATCAATCTGGAAGCATAACAGAATTAGATGCAATTGAATATGGAACATCTAAAATAATTTTAGAAGTTGCCGGATACTGTTATTTAGCGATTGTTGTGCGAGGAGAACCAAGCAAAAATTTTATTTGGAAAATGCGGCAAACATTCAGCAAAATTATAAAAATACATGGTAATATAATTGAAAAGTTTGACGGCGATCCAGATTTAATTCCTATTGAAATTCATACACTTCTAGAAGAGCTAAAGAATTCAGATATTCCGGATAAAAAGAAAGCGAAAATCTCGCCACTACAGATATTAGTCTTAACATTTATCGGTACCATTTTAATTCCTTGGGGTATTTGGCAATACCGTAGTGGAGTTATACATACCATTGAAAATCAAGCTTCGTTGGCTCTAACTTCTGTTCCAGAACTAGCCGTATATCGGCTCACTGTACAAGTAGAACACGACAAAATAAAACTAACAGGACGATTACCTAATCAACTTCTTCGCCAGAAAGCCGAGCAAACTGTCAAAATCACTTCTCCTAATTGGTTGATTGACAATCAAATTTTATTAGTAGAAGTACCAGCAGATCCCGTATTAGCTGCTGCTGAAGTCAAACGAGTTACAGCAGTTTTAAATCAGACTAACGATATAGCAATTTCCGCTCAATATATCGCTGGTAAAGTAGCTGTTGAAGGAACTGTCAGCCAAATTGTAGATGCTCAGATTATTGCAAATGCATTTGCACAAATTCCCGGCGTCAAATCTGTGTCTAGTGCGGTGCGAGTAGAACCCCCACAGATTGAAGTTCGATTTTACTTTCAACCCAACTCAGCTAATTTAATGAGAACAGATTTAGCGTACAAGGTTCAACAGGTCAAGTTTTTCCTCGAACAGCACCCAAATAAGCATTTAAAAATCATTGGTTATAGTGACCGTACTGGCGCGAACAAATCTCAAAAATTGGCACTGGCGCGAGCAAAGGCTGTACAACAAGCACTGATTAAATTAGACATCAAGCCATCTCGTCTACAGGTCATTGGTAGGACAAATTTACCACCAGGAATTGATGAAACTCAACCTTTGTGGTTAAGTCGTTGTGTCGCTCTAGAAGCGATAAACAAGCAATTTTAAGTTTATAGTAGTTATGATTTTGATAAAACATTCTCTACTTTCCTTAAACTATGTCTACAATCTCTAAAAAAATATGCTTATTTGGTGATTTTGGTGTTGGGAAAACTAGTCTGATTCGCCAATTTGTAGAGTGTCAGTTTAGTGATGAATATCTTTCAACTGTAGGAGTAAAAATTTCTCGGAAATTGGTTACTATTTCAAAACAAGAGCTACTTTTTGAACCAAACTTACAGTTAATAATTTGGGATATTGAAGGTAGTAATAAGTTTAAAGCAGTTGCTAAAAATTATTTTCAAGGTTCTAAAGGTGCTGTGATAGTCGGTGATGTGACACAAGCAGAAACCCTCAATCATATCCAAGAGCATATTCAAACTTTTTTAGCTGTTAATCCTAACAGCTATATTGTTGTTGCACTGAACAAATCAGATATGATTGCAGCCGAATATTTAGAAAAAATTCGGGAAATGCATCAATTTACTAATCAAGCTAATATATTAGACACTTATGTAACCTCAGCTAAAACTGGTAATAATGTTGATAAAATATTTCAAGCTTTAGCCACTCGTTTAATTTAATTAAGATGAATTCATTTTTTACAAACCTATTAGCTGTATGTGGCATTGAATATTTGATAATTGATGAAAACTTAAAAATTCTAGAGATGTCTTTGGGATTAAATCATTTTGCCGAGCTTCCTAATGAAGTAAAGCTAGGTCAGGATGTTCGGATTGTGTTTCCAGAATTAGAGGGACTGGAAGATGTTTTTGATGCAATTCTCCAGGGAAAACAAGATAATTTTGAATTAAAAGGAATTATGCGATCGCAAGATACGCTTTCTCCTTTATATATTGACATTTGTATTACTAATAATCTCCAAGAAGACCATTCTAGGAATCGACTAACCATTGTTGTCGAAAATGCGACAGAACGGATGGTGCTTGAGCAATCTTTATTTCAAGGTGCAAATGAAGCAAATCTTTTATTACGTAACTTAAAGGCTTCTAAACAATACATTGACCAAATTGTGACATCAATGGCGGATGCTTTGTTAGTGACAACGCTATCAGGCGAGATCAAAAAAATGAATTATGCCGCACAAATATTATTGCAATACAACGAAATAGAACTCATCGGTCAACCGATTGCAAAAGTTATTGAAGAAGCCAATAAATATCCATTGATAATTGATGATATTGATATATCCCACAGTCAAGACATAAATTTTTTAGTAAAAGAAGTAGAAACCGTTTGTTATACCAAAAGTGGTAAAACAATTCCTATAGCTTTTTCATCCTCAATTGTCAAGACACAAATTGAACATTTTCAAGGTTATGTTTACATTTTGCGAGATATGACTGAACGAAAGCAGGCAGAACTTGCTAAACAGGAATTCTTAGCAATGATTAGCCATGAAGTTCGGACTCCCATCGCATCGGTAATTGGTATGGCCGGTTTGTTGCAATATACTGAATTGACTGCTGAACAGCAAGATTTTGTTGAAACCATTTACACCAGTGGAAATTCCTTACTCAAAATTATTAACGATTTCCTTGACTTCTCCAAAATCCAATCGGGTAACTTAGAACTCGAAGAGGAACCTTTTGCTTTGCGAAATTGCATTTATGAGGCTCTTTATCTGCTTGCACCTACAGCTAGAGAAAAAGGTTTAAAACTCACATTTTTAGATAGTCCTCAACTTCCTACTATGATTGTGGGAGATATCACCAGACTGCGCCAAGTCTTGATTAATTTAATCAGTAATGCGATTAAATTTACCGAAACTGGAAGTATAGAAGTTTCAGTTATAATCCGCAGGAATAGCGATATTAATCATTCTTCTACTGCAAATCCTGACGAAATTCAGTTTAGTATTAAAGATACAGGCATTGGAATTCCACGCGATCGCCTAGAGCGTTTATTTAAAGCTTTCAGTCAAGTTAATTCCTCCATTACTCGACAGTATGGCGGTACTGGCTTAGGTCTTGCTATCTGTAAGCAACTGTGCGAGTTAATGGGTGGCAGAATTTGGGTTGAAAGTGAGATGAATGCAGGTAGTACATTTTACTTTACGATTGCCGCTTCTGTGATTTCAGAGGAGTCAGCAGCAGCCAGTGTGGTCTTTTCCCAACAGGAGATACCAAAAGCAATCGAGTCTTTACAAGTGGAGCAACTGGCGTTTAGAAGTCATGAGTTATTCAGCGTCCCCGCGTCTTCTTCCCCGTCTCCTGACTTACATAAATTAAGAATTCTTTTAACTGAAGATAATCTGGTCAATCAGAAAATAGCCTTGAAGCAACTCAAAAGTCTCGGCTACAGTGCTGATATTGCTAATAATGGAAAAGAAGCGTTGCAACTATTAGAAAAGATTCCTTATGATTTAATTCTGATGGATTATCAAATGCCGATTCTCGACGGTTTAGAAACCACAAAACAAATTCATCGTTGGCAAGAAAGCAGCTTTGCTAGTGGTCGTCGTCCTGTAGTAATTGCAATGACAGCTAATGCAATGAAACAAGACAAACAAATGTGTTTAGATGCTGGAATGGACGACTATCTGAGCAAACCGGTGATGAAAGAAACTTTGGCCGCGACACTAGAGTATTGGGGAAATGTAATATTCAAGGCAAAAGAAACAGTTGCCACAAAGCAGACAGTTTCGACAACAAATGTTGGTTCAGTTGAACTCCCAATTGATTGGGAACGCTTGCATCAACTTTCAGAAAATAACCCAGAATTTGAATTTGAACTACTACAAATATTTGTTGAAGATATTCAACCTCGTCTAGAAGTCATAAAAATAGCGATCGCAGATTGTGACTTTGAGCAAATAGCGCTCCAAGTTCATCAAATTAAAGGTTCTAGTGCCAATATGGGAGTTACAACTATGTATCTGGCAGCAGAAAAACTAGAACAATTAGCGATCGACCAAGAGCGTCGAGGTACTATTAACTTAATTGTAGAGTTAGAAGATTTTATTAAACGCATCCAAGAGTTTTTAATCATCAGTCAGTAGTCACGATCTTCTTACTGCAATCATAGGCATTTTTTGTAAGATTTACTAATAAATAAACAGTAACGATTATCTACTGTCGGCTCATAACTCAATTTATCGGCAATGGCGGACATAATTTTTAAACCCCGGCCGCGCTCTCGATTGTTATCCTCAAATTCAGATGTTTGGCGCAATTGCTGTTGTAGGTCAAATGGTTCACCTTGAGACCAGATGCGAATTTCTATGTATTCATCTAACCGCACAGCTTCCATCTCAATTGGAGTTTCAATAGGTAAGTTTTTGTGAGCATGTTCGACAATGTTAGTAAAGCCTTCCATCATCAGCGTTTGACATTGCCACCAAATTTCTTGATCGGGAATAGGTGGTTGATTCATCTGCTCGAACCAAGACAAAACTTGAGGTGAAACTGTCAAATCTGTGTTGACTTGGAGATAAATTTTATTATTCACTTCTTAACTAATAAAATATCGTGGAATCATCATATTCGTTAATTAGTTTATTTAATTTGAGTATTTTTACTATACATTAAAAACTAAATTGCATATAACTTAAATTAAAGCAACTATTTATCAATCATTTTACTTAGTAAACTGTAATTTATGTTTAAAATTCTAGTTATTGATGATGACCCGACAGTACGAGCAGTACTGAAAAGCACACTCCAAAGGCAGGGTTATGAGACTACTGTAGCTAGCAATGGTGAAGAAGGAATTATCCAAGCACAACTGCTACATCCTGCCCTGATTATCTGTGATTGGATGATGTCACAGGTAGATGGGTTAGAAGTGTGTCGTCGAATTAGAACAGATCCAGAATTGGCAACTACTTTTTTTATTCTATTGACAGCTAGGGGAGCAGCTCGAGGAGAGGAAGAAGATAGAGTTAGAGGACTTGATGCGGGAGCGGATGAGTTTATCTCCAAACCAATAGAGATGAATGAATTGAAAGCACGGGTAAGAGCAGGACTAAGGTTACACCAGCTAAATCAGGATTTGCAAAGTCAAAAGCAAGCTTTGGAGACACTCAATCAGGATTTGCAAACTCAAAAGCAAATTTTGGAAGCCGAATTGGCTGAGGCCGCTGATTATGTGCGATCGCTTTTACCCTCACCGCTTGTAGGAGCAGTAACTACAGAAAATCTGTTTATTCCCTCAGCGCAGCTAGGGGGTGATTGCTTCGACCATTATTGGATTGACGAGGATCATTTGGCAATTTATTTGTTAGATGTATCTGGTCATGGGGTGGGTTCAGCCCTCCTATCGGTATCCGTACAGAATGTTTTGCGATCGCAATCTCTACCAAACACTAACTTTTGTCAACCAAGCGAAGTCCTAAAAGCTCTCAATCATGCCTTCCAAATGAGTAAGCACGGTGATAAATACTTTACAATCTGGTATGGAGTTTATCACCGTCTTAAACGTCAACTCATTTATGCCAACGCCGGACATCCACCAGCTTTACTGTTATCTAATACCTCCACAAACAATATCGAAGTTAAACAGCTAACTTCTTTAGATTTACCAATTGGCTTTTTGCCTGAAGTCAAATTTGAGGATGCTGTTTTTCAGGTTGAAGAAAACAGCACTTTATACATTTTTAGTGATGGTGCTTATGAAATTAATCAGTCAGATGGTAAAATTTGGGGGATCGATGCATTCATTGACTTACTAACCAAATATAGTCAGAATACCTGTAATCTCAATCAACTCTTAGCAAAAATTCTCACCTTAAAAAATCAAGACAATCTTGATGATGACTTATCTTTAGTCAAAGTTAACTTTGGTTAGAATAGTCAGTTATGCATACTTACATTTGAATTGTTTAACAGCTTATTGTGTTGCTAATACTTGACGATAAAAGTCATCTTTGTCAGCAAAGGTTTGAAAAATTCTGTCCATTTTAGTTAGTTCAAACAACATTCTAACTTGATCGCTGATTGAACAAACAAACAGTTTAGCTTTAGCAGTTCGTACCATTTGCATTGCTGATACTAAGGCACCTAAACCAGAGCTATCAATAAACTTTACTTCTTTCATATCAATTAACAAAATGTCAGCGCCATTTGCCAGCATACTGCTAACTTCACGACGTAATTCATTACCTCTAATTCCATCTAAAATTCCAGATATTTCTAGTACTTTTACGCTCAAATTCATGGTTTTATTCCCCCATTATGGTAGTTATATTTTGGCATTGAATTAAGGTAAACCGCAATAGAGAAACTGTGTAATTAGCTTGGTTTTACTACTGGTTGATGACTATTATTTGCGATTGCCATAAAAAAGCTAGCATCAACCCATTGCCGAGAAATTTCAAAAGCTTCAAAATAGCCATCTTTTTGACCTAACTCACGTGCCCAGAAGCGAGAGAGAACAAGTATGGCATCAAGTTGCATAAATGCTTTATTTAACTCTGATTCATAACAACCGATCGCTGCAACTTTTTCCTCAATTACAGAGGTGATATCTACAAAAAAGTTGGGTTCAAAACCACGCAAAAAAACAGGTGGTGCTGAATACCACAAGGGTATATTTTTGCGGGTAGCAACATTAGAAACTGCGATCGCACACACTTCATGATCTCTATGTCCATATTTTTCAGGTTGTGGTGCGTGAGTAATAATCAGATCCGGTTGCCAACGCCCAAGAGCTTCTTCAGTAACTTTAATCACTGCTTGTGTGGAGAAATTGCACTCCTCAAGTGTATGAAACTCATAAGTTGCACCGATGATTTTACCAGCCGCATCCGCTTCTTGATAACGTGTACCCTTAACAGGCGAACTAGAAAGACCGCCATCAGTCAAAATTAAGCAACGAACATTCCATCCTGCCTTAGACATCAGACTGAGAGTACCAGCAGCAGGTAGAACTTCATCATCAGCATGAGCATAAATTGTTAAGACAGTTCGCTGACCAAAGTTTTTTAAGTCTGAATGAGTGTTCATAGCTGTTTTTTTCTAGGCTGGATTTATAAGTCATACCAATTTAAAAAAAGAATGCAACAGATACATACTCCCAAACCCTTGTTATATCTGGTTTTCTTAATTTTGAATTTTGAATTTTGAATTGATATCAGTAGTCATCTTCCTTCTGCTCACTCCTCTTATACCAATTTGAAAATGATTGCGACAGATGGAAAACTGAAACACTTATCCAATGGAGATTTCACAATCCAAAATCTAAAATCTAAAATCAAAAATGGTATTACTTACCTTTTAAACCTCTTTTGGAGGCTGCCAAACAGATGCGCGGATGATCGCCCACAAAAGTAATAAATTATAAATAGCCCATGCACCATTAAGCAGGTGAACATCAGGATTATTTAAATGGCCAATAGCGAATTGGGAAAGGCTCCATAACATCCCTAAGATGGTAAGGATAAAAACAACCAACTGCGGCCAAACAAGCCGGAGATAAATCCCGGATTGCCGCTGCTTAGGTGTGACTTGGAAATTGAGTTTTTGCCCTGTGAACACACTCCATACAGCTTGAATTAATAAGGGAAATAAAGCGATCGCATATTGTTCAGAACGCCATACTTCTCTAGCTGGAATGCCCCAAGTAGCTGTAAGAAAAGTCAGACGGTTAATAATAAAAGCTGGGAAAAAGTGTATGGCAAAGTCAGACCCGTAGCTTCTAACTGGAACAATGTCCGTAAAAAAATAGATAATTGGACAAGAAATAAAAACCAGAGTTGCAAAACCAGAGAAATAACTATACATCGTCTTGAAATATTGCAACCTTTGCCAAAACGTTAGCCCTGATTTTGTCAGTGGATTTTCCCTCACTAGCACTTGGATAGTTCCTTGTGCCCAGCGTAACCGCTGTTTTAGAGTAGAACTGAGATCGTCTGGTGCTAAACCTTCTGCCAAAAGTTCATTATGGTAAATAGATTTCCAGCCAGCACTATGCAGACGCATGGCTGTATTCATATCTTCCGTAATGCTATTACTCGATACCCCACCAACTAAATCAAATTCATCTAAACGTTTTTCATCTTTAGCAAAATCATCAGCAAAATTTTGCAGTCCTACACTAACTAATGCCTCACGTCTGAGAATCGCATTTGTACCCGTATAAAACGCAGCATTCATGCCATCTTTACCTTGTTGAAGTGGCCCATAAAATAAATTTGCTCGATGTCCAAAAGGATCGCCTGGAGGAATATTGTAAAAATCCTGGCGGGTCTGTACAAAAGCAATTTGATTCTGGTCGTATTTTCCGTTTAAAAGATTATAGGTATAGAAATAAGGCAGAACTCGCTTGAGAAAATTTCGCTTGGGAATGTGGTCAGCATCTAGAGTAACAATAAAATTTCCTGACGTTTCTCCAGAAAAAATTGCATAATTGATGTTGCCAGCTTTGGCATGATGTGCAACACCAGGCGTCTTCGGACGAGCAATGTAACGAAAACGAGCCAGATCAACTAGTTCTAGTTCTTTTTTGTGAATAGCTTCTTCTAAAGCTTTCCGTTCTATAATGAGGCGATCGCGTAGCGTCTTTGTCGGATAATCGCTAATACTGGGATGAGTCGGAGGTAACCAAAGAATCAGCGATCGCAAACTTTGCACAAATCCAACCGCAGGCTGATTTACCACTGATTCTGATGATGTTTGCAGCCATTTTTCGGCAGCTTGAGTATTAGGTGTCAGATTTTCCAGTTGCTTCAAACGCTCTAACAATCCAGCATGTTCTGCATCAATCCGTTCCGCTTCTAGCTGTAATTGTGGGGACTGCAAATCTTCAATACACAATCTTTCTGTCATCGCTCGCATCTCAGCCGAATTCCCATCATCCAGCACATAAACGCGTAACTTGATGGGCGGATAATCCATTGCTAAGGCAGCTTTGGCAGTTTCTTCGACAATTTTCGACGGCTCATTGTAACAGGTTACAAATACATCCACTGTTGGCCAGTCGGCTCTGGGTATAGGTGGGGTCATCTGGTCGAGAGACTTAATTTGTCTGACTAAAGGTCGCCACAACCCAATTACAAACATGACGCCACCGAAATAACTGTAAATCTCGGCTATCAGTAAAGGAATAGAAATCCAGAGGGCATCAAAATTGATCGAATGGGTGACGCGCCATTGCAAATACCAGATACCAAAAATTAAATTGATTTCTGCTAAATAACGAAATAACAGCGTTCTTTTTTTGAGTAATGAGCGGCTGTTACCAGGAAAGTTTGTTAGAGAAACTGAAGCCATCTTAGTACCAATAATTAATGTATCTGCATCCTCATCAAAATAAGTATTCCCTAGTTAAATTTGTAACTAACAAATTTTTCTCGATCGATCCAAAATTGGCGTTGCTGATTTGAGTTATGAATCTGGATGTAGAGACATAGCACTGCTACATCTCTACAAGGATTTTGGATTACTAGGACTTATACAAAACTACAGACTGTAGGGGCAATTTGATGAATTGCTCTTACCTGAAAATCAGGGTTTTGGTTGTGTTATTTTGTGCCAGTTACTAGATGAGTCTTTTCACTATCTGAAACCCAGTAACTTCCAGAACTATCAGAAGTTAACTTAGTTTGTTGTGTGGCGCTGTTTGGTAGACCTCGCCCAGAATTTCCCTTAGCAACTGTCTGCCACCAAAGGGAGTTCATAGTAGTAATCGGACGAATTAAGGGTTGTCGATTTGTCACATTGTATAGTAGGGATTGCAAAATCATACTGTTGGTGCTGCTGGTGAAACCAACTGCTGTTTTGCCGGTGGTTTCGTAGAAGCCCTCATAAAATCCAATTAATGGATTATATAAGTCAGTCGTTCCTTCTTGTAACTGTTGACTATACTTATTGTCTGGAAGCAGGGCATTATAGGCAAAAGCTACTGCTGTACTTACCAATCGCCCCTTTGGTACTGGTTGACCATCATCTCCTAAAGCTACCCAAGACTCGCCTTGTCCAGTAATTGTACTGTGGACAGTGTAAGGTTTACGATCGATTAAGGTGGTGGCTGAAGCTGTGAGCGTGCCGGTGCGGCGGTAACGTTCAGCTTGTGCTTGAAAAATTGGTTCAAAGAGCGATCGCATTTTTGGATCTAATCCAAACTCCAATCCATAGAGTACAAAAGGATTGCTAACTGTGTATTGGTTAACTTTAGAATTAGTATCTGTGCGATGGCGTTGAATTGGGACTTTCAATCCTTCCACTGAGGCAGTTTGATATTTACCCCCAACAGCAGAACGATCGAGATTGAACCCCCATAATTGAAAAGCACGAGCGGCATATTCCTCATAACCCAAGCGGATTTCTGGGTTAACGCGGGTGAGATATCGCCCATCTTGCTCTTTGGTAACGGTGGCACTGGAGAGAATACCTTCACGCACCACACGCAAGTATGACCAATCCAGGACAATTTTATCTACAGCAGCCGTGTATTCTGGATGACAGCTTTTTAAGTTGTACAGCGCTGCCAGCATTCTACCCAAATCTAAAGCTGACCAACCGTTGCCTTCGGGAACTGGATTACCACCATAATCGATTGGTTGGAGCGATCGCGTATCATAACTCCGACTTGGCAATTCCCCAGCAAATAACGGTAACTTTGTCAAAGCTCCTAAAAGATGGCGGGTGCGCTGGTCAAATTCTTTCGGGGTAATTGTATCGAGCGATCGCGCTGCATGGAGTGCTGCCAGATAATCTCCCAATCCCCAGAGGGTTGCACCTTTGAAATCACTGCGATCGTCTATCAGCCCACTCTTAGCGTGATAATTCGCTTGGAAGTATCGCCAAGCCGCCTCTGCATAGCGCCGTTCAACAGGCGTTAACGATCGCTCTAGTTTCAGCTTAGATGATGACTGGGGACTATCCACTGGTGGAATAGGTGCAACAGCTACTTCTGTAGGTTTAGAAGTTGCGATCGGAGTCGTAACAGTAGAATTTGGTTGATTTGCAGGTGTTGTACCAGAGGCATTTTCACTAGGTTTGCCAGTAGAATTCGGTTGATTTGAGGATGTTGCAGAAGAAGCATTCTCACTAGGCTTGCTAGTAGACACACTCGCAGAAGCCGAAGCAATTAAAGGGTGATTTCCCTTAGCCTTGTAGTATAAAATCTCCAAAATTAACCCATTCGTATTACCTGTTAAAGCTTTGTTGGGTTGTTTTGATTCTTCATAGATGCCAGCATAGTAACCGCTATCATCAGGACTGCGAAGATCCTTGACTGCATCAAAAACTTTTTGGGCATAAGCATTATCTGGAAATAGATAGCGCCAGCCAAAAGCAGCTTTTGTACTAAGGCTGCGAAACTGTGGATAAGGTTGATTGGTATCGGTAATAGTTGCCCAGTTTGTACCGTTGGCGTAAACGGTATTGTAGAGAAAATAAGGTGCTTGGTCGATATTATCTTCTGTTACCGCAGTTAACTGACCTGTGGTATCAAAACGCCGTTTTTGCACATCTAAAACCCTAGCAGCAAAATCAGCTAATTCACCTTGCAAGCCAAATTCAATCCCATCAAGGATATAAGACTCACTCACAACATAATTATTAGCGTTGGTGGTTTGAAAGTCACGCGTATCAACGGGAATTTGCACACCATTAACTTCGACCAATTTAAACGGTTCTAAAGCAATAGCTTTGGGTGCTGAGAAACCCCAAAGTTGATAACCCCTAGCGGCGTATTCTTCGTAGCCGAGTCGTCCCTCTTGCACTAGTAAGGTTTTGTTGTCAGGGAGAACAGTCGCGCCATAAAGTTGTTCATCTTTGAGCGATCGCGCCACCTGCCACTTCGCTATAATTCCTTTGAGCCAGTCATTATATTGCGGATGGCAGGTACGGATGACATCAAACGCAGCCAATATTCGCCCAACATCCAAAGCAGACCAGCCAAGACCACGCTCTACTGGATTGTTACCATAATCAACCATCTGTGCGGTGGCTGCGTTATAGACTTTATTGGGCAAAGCATCTTCAAATAACTTTAGACTGCTAAGAGTCGTCAAAAACTTATTGAGGCGAGAATCAAAGTCTGCTTGATCGGTAAGATTCAACCATCGTGCAGCATTCAATGCCATCAGGTAGTTACCCATATCCCAGAGTGTACCTGAAGGATAACCCCCAGTAGAATTGGTAAATCCCGTTGCTGGCTGATAATTTTTGACAAAATACTGCCAAGCTCCACGAGCATAAGTTTGTTCTTCAGATGTGAGCGGGGTTGTAATATTGCTACAGCTATTGGAATTTTGAGATAAGACTGGTGTCGGGATGTAAAACAAAAATTGCAGAAATGTTCCAATTAGGAACAATGCAATCCATCTCAACAGCTTTTGTTGAGGGAGTTTGTATAGCATAATTCAAAGAAATAGTTAGGATTTAGCAACGTCATAGCACATCTGTACAGCTATATTCATAAATAGAGATGTATTGAATGAGTCAAGTAGCGCTAGTAAATGATATTCGGAAAAAATCTGGAAATCAGGGTGAATTATACGGAAATTTTCTATACTGTTTCCTTAAATGGGGACTATATACGGAAGAAGTTTGTATTTTTCCCAAAAAGAGATTTTATAGAGAAAATTTATTTCTATATATACATTACAAAAAATTACAGTTGCGTAAGTCCTGTTTAATTAACTATTTCAAATATTTCTACCGCAGAGATGCCACCTCTGCTACCCAAGGTGAATATTGTAGATATCCCAGTAGCTATCCATTATTCGGTAAGCACCATCGATGAGTTGTTATATCAAGTCCTGTAGAAAATCAAAATAGGGGAAAATGGAAGCTAAGATACTCAAAATTAATTTTGAGACTAAACCGTTTAGTTTAAAATAGTGATTAGTAAATTTTTGACTTACTTGTAACTAATAATTTCTTGAGAAGTTACGATGAAATCACAATCGAATTTTAGTTAAAATATTTCCTTCCCAGGCAAATAAAACCATTAAACAGCAATGCCTCTTCCGTCGAATTTTACCAATTTATAGTAAATCTCACTTATCAAATCCCATGCCACATCGTCATTATCCTCCCGCTTACTTACGATATCTTAAAGCCAGGTTATGGAATTTAGGGCGGCCTGGTTTTTGGGGAACTGCGATTTTTTTATCTGTAGTTGGGCTAGCAACCTGGGAATACTGGTCAAATCCAGATATTTTCGTTTATAAGCAAAAAAAACCAGTCGTTTTACAAAAGTCTGCTGATTCTTCCCTGTCAGAAGAAAACAAAGCTATTGCAGCAGATATTGATAACCTGCCAGCTTTATTTAATGACTTTGAGCAAGGAACTGTCTCATCAACGGCAAATGCGCCTGAACAACAGGCTGAGGCGAAAAAGAGCAAAGGCTTATTAGATGATGTAATTAACAAACAAAAGTCTGCTAATAATACCAAATTAAATCCTGGTTTAGGTGTTAACGGCGACACCTCCCCAGCCGCAAAAAATCCCTTTGTCCAACAAACAGACAATTTATTGCGTACTGGAACAGTTGATAGTAGTAACCCGTTTCTAGGTCTTAAAACTTTTAATACGGCATCTGAACCAACAGGGGGAGACCAAACATCTTCTAGCTTGGGTGTTGGATTCACTAATCAAGCCAATAAAAATCAAAATTCTCTCTCTATCGACCCTCTGCAAGCAGCGCTTAATCAATCGACAAACCAGAAATTGTCTAGCTTCAGTAGTAACACTGCAACTCAGACAAATGCTGTAGGGCAAGTTTCCGCTCCAGGAACAACCTTAATACCACCTAGCAATAGCTTAACCAGTCAGAATTCTCTACCAAACACTGGGTTAACTACTGGGACAGGTAACACATCAACGGGTACGAACTTACCACAAAATCCCTACAATACCTACACTAATTTAAATAACGGTCAAGTAGTGCCTAATAATGGGTTAAGTACGGGTACGAACTTACCGCAAAATCCCTACAATACCTACACTAATTTAAATAACGGTCAAGTAGTCCCTAATGTAGCACCAAGTAATACTGTACCTTACTCTAGCCAAAGTCCGAGTCAAAGTGTTGTCCCACCCACAAACCCTGTAGGTTATGGGAATTATGGCTTGCAGCAACCGACCCAAATACCACAAACTAATTATGGGAATAATGTGTTGCAACAACCAACTCAACTACCACAGTCTAATTATGGGAATTATGGCTTGCAACAACCGACCCAAATACCACAAACTAATTATGGGAATAATGTGTTGCAGCAACCAACACAGTCTAATTCCGTATATCTTCTTCGCCAACTTCGAGACAAGTATAAAAATCCGGGTCAAAACTGATTTTAAGTACGTTGGCTAGAAAAAGTCTAGCTAAGGTGATTGTGGGCTATTTGGAATCATCGGAACTTCTGGTGTTTCGGGTTGTTGCTGTTGTCGTTGCAAATATTTACTCAATACATAAGCCATATCCCCACGGGTTACGGGTTTTAATGGGGAAATATTGCCTTGAGCATCTGTATTCAGAAATCCCTCAGTCGCTACTGTCGCGATCGCTTTTCTTGCCCAAGTTGGGATAGACTTTTCATCTGGATGTGAAGCCAGAATCTCATTTACAGCAGCATCAGGAAATTGAAATACACCATAAGCCTGGGCGAAAATAGCCAGAGCTTCTGCCCTTGTCACTTTTTGGTTAGGAAAGAATTCATTACCCCGATAACCTTTCATGATGTCAGTTTTTAGGACTGTCTGTATATCATTAAATGCCCAATAAGAACGAGGAACATCTGGAATAGTTAAATTTTCTTTGGTAACAGCTTCTCTTTTATCTAGGCGAAATGCTTTGACCATAATCGAGGCTAATTCTGCCCGACTCACTAACCTTTCGGGATAAAATTTGCCATCGGGAAAGTTTGTCATCCATTTAACAGCAGTTACCTGTTGAATGGAATCAGCTGGTATTTCAGAAGTAGATTCTGGTACTTGAGCAATTGCTGGCAAGCTTTGTAGGAGTGCCATTAAAGAGAGAGTAATTGAAAGCTGACGGATCATAATAACCACTTGTAGCTGCAAACGTGAATTGAAAAAACTACGTTACTGAGGTGAACGTAAAACTTAATCTCAGTTAATTAATGACGAATTTCGGCTAGGCGATGTTGCATAGCTACGTAATACGCCAGCTGGTTTTGATCGTCAAAAGAGTGGAAATCAGCAAAAACTTGTTTTTTACCTTTGATGTTTTGGCGTTATCCGCCCACTACTATGGACTATAGTCAGTTTTTCAGGAGTTTTGGGAATGACAACAACAGATCCCGTCAAGTTAATGAAGCAAGAAGTTGGCAAAGCCGCCGCCGCCCTGGTCAAATCGGGTTCCATTGTCGGGTTGGGTACGGGGTCAACTACAGCATATACGATTCAGTTTTTAGGCGATCGCCTCAAGTCGGGCGAACTCAAAGATATCATTGGTATACCTACCTCGTTTCAGTCAGAAGTGCTGGCGAAGCAGTACGGTGTCCCTCTCGCCACCTTGGATGCTATTGACCGCATCGATATTGCCATTGATGGTGCAGATGAAGTCGATCCGCAAAAGAATTTGATTAAAGGCGGTGGTGCAGCACATACCCGCGAAAAAGTTGTAGATTACCTGGCAGAACAGTTCATCGTCGTGGTAGACAGTGGCAAGTTAGTAGACCGCTTAGGTTCTAGTTTTGCTGTGCCCGTGGAAGTGATTCCAATGGCAATTACTCCTGTAACCAATGCCATCAAAAAACTCGGTGGTAAACCAGAACTCCGCATGGGTGTAAAAAAAGCTGGGCCAGTAATCACCGATCAAGGAAACTTTGTCTTAGATGTCAGATTTGACTCTATCGAAGATCCAGCCGGACTAGAAAAGACATTGAATAACATTCCCGGCGTTCTGGAAAATGGTATCTTTGTTAACTGTGTCGATTTAGTTTTAATTGGCGAAGTGAAAGATGGTCAGCCATTAGTGCGGCAACTGTAAGAATTTTGGATTTTAGATGTCTCTAAAATCCAAAATTAAGCAATAGACATCTGGTGAAATTAATTATGCGTTATCCAGAACCCTTGTAGAGACGTAGCACTGCTATGTCTCTTTTTTACTACAGGCTAGAACTGAGTGCTAGACAATGACATTAGTACCGACTACCAGATTTGTAGCTGTGAAATTACTTAAATTTGCTAAGGTGTAAGGCGAATTATTACTAGAGACTTGAACTAGCGTAGAAGTATCCGATTGCACAAATTTTAGGTAGCTATCTAAGATGGGATTGCTGCCACTGTAGCCTAGACTCTTAAGTAGGTCAGTCAGGACTAATTTATCCTCGCTCTGATTAAAGTCAGTGATAGCTTCACCATAATAAGTCAAGGTTTTGTACACGAACTGGTCATGACCGCTACCACCAGTCAAGATATCGTTATCTTCAAAAGGATTTTTTCTTTCGACAAAGAAGATGTCATCACCAGCACCGCCGATGACGCTATCCTTACCAGCACCACCAATCAGGGTATCATTACCAGTACCACCAAGTAGGGTATCATTACCAGCACCACCGCGGAGTAGGTCGTTCCCACTCTTACCATCTATGCGGTCATCACCCCCTAGACCATTAATGACATCTGCTGAGTTATCATAACCATTGACATTGTTATTTAGGTCATTGAGAAAGGTGACTGTGTTTTTGTTGAAGATGGTGCTTTGCGTGGAATTGGCATCGAAGACATCAAAGCTGTCACTAATACTGCTTTGCCCATCAAACAGGATATTGCCCAGCGTTGATAAGTTGTCTAGCTTTTCTAGCGGAAAGTTTTCCAGGATAACTTTATCATCAGCCACCCCTTCAAAAGTGATTTCTAGATTGCTACCATTCTGGGTGAGTAGAAGATTTCGGGCTGTCAATCCAGCACCTTGGAATTTGAGGGTATCCAATTCAGTAGCGATCGCTGCCGAGGGATTAGAGCCTTTACCTACGCCAGTGAAATCAGTGATGATATCAACACCATCACCTAAATTGTAAACAAATTTATCTTTGCCACCGCCACCAGTTAGGATGTCGTTGCCTTGATTACCTGTGATGGTATCGTTCCCGGCTTTAGCGTTAATGATGTTATTGTAGTTGTCGCCCACTAGATTATCAGCGCCATTGGCTCCATTTAGCCCGTTGAACTCTAAGGCACCAATATCAACTGTACCCTCAGATATTCTGTCAAATCCAGCGCCGCGTTGGTCGGTGGTGATACCTGTTGGAATTAGAGCATTACTACCTGCATTAATGGCAGGACTATCTCCAATCAAGGCATTAGTAAAGGTTGCACCACCGTTATTTTGCAGCGGACTGAGTTTGGGATCGATGGGGTTGGCGCTGGTGCCGACGAGTGTGCTGGTAGTAAAGCCAGTACTACCAGTGCGATCGCCAATCAGGTTATTGCCGAGGTCAGTGAAAGTACCGAAAACGTCGCCCTGTAAGCCGAAGTTGCCTGCAATGATAGTATTCCCAACAATCACAGTGCCATCAGAGTCATTGAAAACACTTCTACCTTTCCCACCAAAAACATCATAAAAACCATCAACATCAAAATTACTATATGATTGGATGTAATTCTTGGTAATAGTGCTGTTGGTGAGGGTAAGAGTGCCTTTGTTAAAGATGGCGTTGCCATCTTTGTAGGAGCTATTGCTAGAGACAGTACTGTTGTTAAAGTTGAAGATCCCTTGGTTATAGATGCCGCCGCCATTGGTTGCACGACTGTTAGAGACTGTGCTGTTAGTGATGGTGACGTTGCCTGTGTTAAATATGCCACCACCGTAGCTATCTATTAAATAACTGCCAGGCCCTCCACGGGTATAATTAGCTACGGTATTCAGGTCATTGTTAGAGACTGTGCTGTTAGTGATGGTGACGTTGCCTGTGTTAAATATACCGCCACCGTAATTATTTGCTCTATTCCCAGAAACAGTGCTTCCCGTTAGGTTAAGGTTGCCTGTGTTAAAGATACCACCACCAAACGACAATCCCCTATTATCAGCGACAGTGGTGTTAATCAGGTTAAGGCTGCCTCTGTTAAAGATACCGCCTACCAACCCAGCATTATTAGAGATAGTGCTGTTGGTCAAACTGAGGGTGGCATTGCGATTGAGCAAAATACTACCGGCGGCATTACTAGCGTTAGTAATTTTCAAGCCATCAATGCTAGCATCTGTCGCTGTTCCTGATATCTCAAATACGCCTGATGAATTATTGCCGCTCACAGTCAGGCTAGATGCCCCAGTCCCTAAGATGGTAACATCATCAGCGATCGTCAATTTCCCAGAGGTGAGAGTAATGATATCTGGAATGGTATCAGCGAACACACCTGCAAAGGTAATAGTATCTGCCCCAACAGTACTATTGGCATTGAGAATAGCCTGTCGCAACGAACCTGTTCCAGAATCGTTGGTATTAGTTACTACTGTGTCAGTATTAACAGGTGGCGTGATACTGGACTGGACTTCATAAGCACCAATATCAACTACACCCCCGGATATCCGACCAAATCCAGCGCCTCTTTGGTCAGTAATAAGACTACCAGAAACTAAGGTATTATTACCTGCGTTAATGGCGGGACTACCTGTAAGTAAAGCATGAGTAAAGGTTGCACCGCCGTTATTTTGCAGGGAACCAAGTTTTGGGTCAATGGGGGTGGCGCTAGTACCAACTAAGGTGCTGGTGGTAAAACTAGTGCTACCAGTATTATTGCCAATCAGGTTATTGCCAGAGTCCGTGAAAATGCCAGCTACATCGGGGTTGATATTGCCGAAGGTGGATTTGTCGAAGTTGCCTGCAACGATCGTGTTCGCAACAGTGATAGTCCCAGCACTGTTGAAAACGCCGCCACTGTCGCCAGTACCATCGCCATTAGAGTCAGCTGTGTTATTGGTAACTGTGGTATTGAGTAAGTTGAGGGTATTATCGTTATAAATACCGCCACCGTCGGAAGTCGCTGTATTACCAGATACAGTACTGTTATTCAAGATAGCTGAACTTGAGGCCCCACCATATGGATCGTCATCGATGCCTAAGTTAGAGATGCCGCTTCCTGTATTTCCAGAGACACTACTATTGGTAAGCCTAAGAAAGCTGCCTAAGTTAGATATACCCCCTTCCGTATTACCAGAAACACTGCTATTGGTCAGGTCGAGGATACCAGAGTCATAGCTTCCATAGCCGATTAAAGCGGCATTATTATAGATACCGAATCTAGTATTACTAGAAACACTGCTATTCGTTAGACTGACTCTACCACCTCCATTAGAGATGCCGTCTCCCGTATTTCCAGAGATACTGCTGTTAGTTAAGTTAAGAATGCCATAACTGGCATCGATAATGTCAGTTGAGCCGAGAAAACCACTTATGGCATTGCTAACATTAATGCCGCTTCCAGTATTGCTAGAAACACTGCTATTTGTTACGGTGACGATGCCAGAGCTATTGATGCCGCCTCCAACATTTCCAGAGACAATACTGTTAGTGAGGTTGAGGATGCCAAAGCTATTAACAAAAATACCGCCACCAAGGGTATCATTACCATTAGCAACAGTCAAACCATCAATGCTAACATCTGTTCCTAATCCCGATATCTCAAACACTCCAGAAGCATTATTTGCACTCACAGTAAGCTTAGATGCTCCAGTTCCCAAGATAGTGATATTATCGGTAATGGTCAGTTGCCCAGAGGTGAGGCTGATTACATCTGGAGTGTCATCGGTGAACACGCCTTCAAAAGCGATCGCATCATCCTCAGTAGAAGCATTCGCTAATTTAATTGCCTCCCGCAGGGTGGTAATGCCGTTATTCGCATCGCCATCATCTACGTCTTGGGTACTATTCACCGTAAACGTTGCTAGTACTCCTGCGTAAGCTTCTCGCGTCGTTTCTGCAAACGCCAGATTTACTTCCATATCAGCAGTGCGAACTTCTAACTCCCAGTTACCGCCTAATGCTGTATTACCGATTCTCTGACGCGAAGCAGCAATATTTGCCCCTGTGAGTTGGTGCAGTTTTTCTACAAATTCTTCCCCCGCATCACCCAAAGCTACATTGCAACCATAGATGAGTAAGTTAATAGGGTTATCGGCTTTGCCAGAGGTGGAAAATATCTTCTGCCATTGTTGGAGTTGCTGGCTGTATTCGTCGAGGGTATCAATTCCTAAATGGGTATTTCCCAATTGTAAGCAACCTGGGACACCGTGGCACACAATATGAATGTTAGCTAAATTCGACCCATGTCTAACGATAAGTCGCTGCGCGTCTGCCCAACTCGTCAGAATTTTCGTAATTTGTTCAACACCGTTCTGTGTCGAGTCAAGCACGAACACTTGGCTATTGGGAAGCACGCCACTGACTAAATGACTATAGTCTTCAACCGCCGTATCGATGAAGACCAAACTATGGGTAATGGAAAGTGGGGAATTTTCTGAGAAGTGTGAGGTATGTAGCTTTGCCATTTTGTTACTTCCAGCTAAGGTAATGAGAAAAACTCAAACCGACTTCAGCCTTGTAATTACAGGGTTTTCACACAACTACTGAGAGTAAAAAACTAGATTTTACTAATTATTTTCCCTTTTTTTGCCATCATCTGGCAAGTTGCCGCTTTTGTAAAGCAATAAAAGTATGTAATTTTACCGGGTTCCCCGACTCGCATCTAGTAGATATATCAAAAATCAGTTTTTATGCTGGTTTATCCTAAAAACCTCGATTTTTTGCCCTCTAAACGCGGTTTTTCAAGTTTTGTTGAGATCGTGCCAGATATAGGACTCATATTTGATTTTTGCGAGGCTAGGTACAACTTTATTCCTTCTTCCCAGTCCCCAATCTCCATTACCCCTTATCCCCAGAGGAGGCCCCACCATCCCCAGTCCCTTACCTCTACGAGTGATTCTCCAAATCAAATCGGATTGCTATATTTATCTGAAAAGAACTTTTATCAAATCCCAAAAATCGCTTTAGCCCGTCTTCCGCTTTAAGCTTGCCGCACTCCCGCGCTATCATCTGAGAAAGATAAAACTGTTGCGATCGTGGGGAGGTCTTTCTCACTTCAGAAATTCCAACAACTAAATCATCCCGTAAAATAGACAGGCAAGAACCCTGCCCGATAAAAATATGGGAAAATTTTTGGGAAATCTTTCAAGACTCAGGACTCGCTACTTATCTGCTTAGTCAGGACTCAGGACTTTTTATGTTAGCAGGCACAATTTTGCAGGATGGAAAATATACCCTAATTCAAGAAATAGGGCGGGGTGGCTTTGGCATTACCTTTAAAGCTACGCATCACTACTTGGGTCAGGAGGTGGTGATGAAAACCATCAATGAACGGCTGCGACAACATCCTGATTTTGCCAAATTCGAGCGCCAATTCCAAGATGAAGCCAGACGATTAGCTACGTGTATTCACCCAAATATAGTCCGAGTTAGTGACTTTTTTGTGGAAGCTGGACTGCCTTACATGGTGATGGAATACATTCCTGGTGAAACCTTGGGAGACGCATTTGTATTACCAGGAATAACTTTGCCTGAAGCCACAGCAATTCATTACATCCGACAAATTGGGGCAGCGTTGCAGGTAGTACACAACAACGGCTTGTTACACCGCGATGTCAAACCAGATAATATTATTCTTCGTCAAGGAACGCAGGAAGTAATACTAATTGATTTTGGCATTGCCAGGGAATTTAATGGCGGTGTCAGACAGACTCACACAGGTTTGGTTTCTGAAGGTTATTCTCCGATTGAGCAGTATATGACGCAAGCGGCGCGCACACCCGCTACGGATGTTTATGGTTTAGCAGCGACTTTGTATGCACTGTTGACAGCCCAAGTTCCCATGCCAGCATTATTGCGCAATCGCGAACAAATGCCTTCCCCCCGCGAATTACAACCACATTTGAGTGCTGCTGTCAACCAAGCGGTAATGCGCGGTATGGCGGTAGAGTCTCGTTTTCGGCCAGCGACAGTTGCTGAGTGGCTGCAATTGCTACCTGGAAATGGGGTGAATGGAACACCGCAAGTTTTACCCACTTACGCAGTGCCAACTGTCAATTTATCTGCGCAGCAAGCAGCAACTTTAATTGGGAAAACAGCCCAAAATTCTATTCATAGACCATCTGTGCTGGCGCAACCCAACCCAGGTATAGCTAAGGGAACTCTACTGGCTAAAAAGCTGGGATCATCTAAAGTATTTATTGGTATGGGTGTAGCCTTAGTTGCTGCTACAGCAGGTTTTGGGATCGCGAGTTTATTACCCAAATCTCAGCAGCAACCGACTGCCAAGCCACTTGTTGAAAAGCCAACTCAAGAATCAGGTGCGAAAGCACCTAATGTTGATAGTACATCTTCACCCAGAAGTGAAGAGACTAACACCACTTCAAGAAGCGAAAAAGCACCCGTCTCTAATTCCAAACAGCGTCGCCGCAATCGTCGTTCTTCCCAAGAAGAATCTACCAGCAGTCCTGCAAGAGAATCGCAACGCGGTGATTCCGAACAATCCACACCTTCACCTAGCGTTTCCCCCACACCCTCCTTAGTGGAGAAACTACGGGCAATCCGCTCATCTCGAAAAGCTTCCCCCTCCCCCGCACCATTGCCATTTCCACAAAATAACTTACCCGCTTCTAGTCAAAAACCTGCCTCCCCTCAACCCGTAAGTCCATCAAAACCTCTACTGATATCACCACCAGCACCAACAGAATCCAAACAATCAGATCCTTCTGCTGTGGTAGTACCAACACTGGAAAAGCAAAATTCACCGACTAATAGTCAACCCCAGAATATTCAGAAGTTCGAGGAAAAGCCACAAGATGACAATAACTAGTCAATTTTGGATTTTGGTGAAGCAGTGCGGTGAGTCCAGCACAGCGCTGACTCCTATTAACTAATTACGAATTACGAATTACGAATTAGTAATTATTTTAGGAAGGATCAAGCCTATTCTGTACAACAACTTCCCCCTTCTGATTAATCTTCACCGGATTCTTAGGAAAAGCTTGATTATTCAAATAACGCATAAGTTTTACAGTTTGAAAACTCCGATCGATATGAGGAATTCCTTGCCGATCCATCCGAACGGGAATAATTTTACTTGATACCAAATTTCCTACTGAATTGAGTTTGACTTCTAAAATCATGGAGTCACCTGTTTGGGCATTTGTAGATAAAGTCCGATATCCCAAAAAGTTTCCTAAAGAATAGGCAATGATTTTTCCCTGATAAATTTCCATCGCTCTGGGAACGTGAGGGCCATGTCCTAGAACTAAGTCTGCTCCGGCATCAATCATGTTTCGAGCAAACGCGATCGCATTACCTCGATTTTCTCCATAAAAAAACTCTGTTTGATTCTTAACGTGTAGTGCCCCCGTTCCTTCCGCTCCAGCGTGCATCGATACTACTACAATATTGGCTTTATTTTTGGCTTCTGCCACGAGTGCTTTAGCTGCTCCTAAATTATGGATGGAATTATACATTTCATAAGGAGAAAATCCGATCATTGCCACAGGGATATTGTTAGCTTCTAAATAAAGAATTTGATTTTTATGACCTAATGTTGCAATGCCCACAGCCTGAAGATTTTTCATTGTATCTTTGAACCCTACCGGGCCAAAGTCCATAGCATGGTTATTTGCCACATTGAACACATTAAAACCAGCCTCAGCAAAAAGTTGGGCGTATGCAGGCGGAGAGCGAAAAGCAAAGACTTGTCCTCGACTAATATCTTTGGCAGTATAGGGATAATTAGTTAAACTACTTTCAAAATTCCCAAACAAGATATCAGATCCTTGCAAGTGAGTTCTCACTGACTTTGGTAATAATTGATCTCGAAAACGGGGTAATCTATAGTTAGGGAAATTAGTGCCGGGAATAATATCTCCAACGGCTTTGATAGTAATAGTATTTGAAAAGGTTTGTTGTTGTGTTTTTGATGGGGTAAGTTTAGGAATAGCTAATGGAAACTGCGTAGTCTTAGTCGGCATAGTAGCAGCGTTTAATCGCTGTGATTGACCAAGCCGTATAATGACTCCTATACTAATACCCAGATATAAAGAAATGCCGATCAGACTAAATGAGAATACTCGCCCCAAGCTGCGATCTACCACCGTTCACTCCTCATACGATGGCATTAGTTTATCCCAAAAATATGTGTTATTAGCGGTGTATATTGTAGTGTTTTTGGCAAATATTTGACTGCGTAAATATTGAGCGATAATGCTATCTAACTTGCAAATAAACAGACAAATTGTTCAAGACCCTTGTTAAAGATAGGCAAATTTCAGCCACATTGTAGTAAATTTTCAGTAATCTTTTGAACGGAGAGGGGGGGATTCGAACCCCCGTTGGGTTTCCCCAAAACGCATTTCGAGTGCGTCACCATGAACCGCTCGGACACCTCTCCAACTATTTATTCAGACATTTGAGTATTTATTTTACATTCAAATGCTGTAAATTTAGGGAAATCTTGCTGGATTCCCTATACTACTATAGCATTATCGCTTTTTTTGCGTAATGCAATTCTCTAGGAATGCCAATACTACTAAAGCCCACAACATTTTCCATCATGACGGTTGGTGAAATTACTTGACGAGTTAATGAGACGCAGAAATTTATATAAAGCTGTGAAAAAACGTTTCTTATGCCAGGACGAGGGGTGCAAGAAAGCGTTACACAGGAGTACAAGCTTATTTCAATCAGGAGAGCTTGGGTGCCTAATTTCGATTAAGTAATGCAGAAATACCCAATTTACTTACTTAGTAGGCATAGAGACTTCCCAAATTCCTTGATTTCCGCCATATTCTAGAACATAAATCTTATTGCTAATAATCTCAGCATCAATGGGATTACTAAAACCTTTGACAAGGCGTGTAGCGTTAAGTTTATAGTTGGTATTTCCTACTTTAGTTAAATTTAAATGCAGTAGGTCTTGGCTGGCATCTTTAAAAGGGCCTATTAGTGTTTCGCCAGTGGGATCGCCTGCTGTCCAACTCAACATAAATCCATCTCTATTGAATTCTGGACTCATTACTCCTTGCGTATCAAAAACTAAGCCTAAAGGAGAACGGTGTGTTGTAAAAGTGCTCAAAGTTTGCCCAAGAACACTGGCATCTTTGATTTTTCCATCTACAGGATCGCGGTAATTATCAGCGTCCGGGCCAAGATTAGGAATTGGTTCAATTAAATTTTCAGTAGGCCGAATAGGAAAGGTGGGATCGTTACGATAGTAGCCCTTTTGGATGGCGTTAAATTGAGGGCTTAATAATCGGTCAGTGGCAGGATTATAATTGGGAAATTGTTGTGGATTATCTTTCCCACCAATACGCCAAGGAAAGCCGTAATTACCACCTAAACGCAGCCAATTTAATTCTTCTGACATGTCGCGATCTGGGCCATTTTCTGTGCCAAATAAATCCCCATTGGGCGCAAAAGCCATATCGAAAGTATTACGTATTCCTTCTGCAAAAATATAACCAGCTGTCTTTAAAGTTGCTCGATTGTTTGCCAGAAAGAGATTGTTACCATTACTAGGAAGACGGAATATACAGGCAGTTAATCCGACTTCGCGAGTATTGGGATATAGGCCATCAACAGACTGAATCTCACCATGATCGGTACGAGAACCGCTATTCACATAGATAAAGTTACCATCCAGGCTAACAACTACGCCGTTGAACCGATGGTCATAAGCTGTTTTGCTTTTGGGATAGGCTTCACTCTTAGCTAAGATAGACCAGATACGCTGTTTTGTACTCGAATTAATTACACCTTTAACAATAATTGCTTGAGTTTGGTTATTCACAAGGTCTGCATTGCCAACTAAATAAATTGTGCCGTTAGGGCCAATGGCCATACCTTGAGTTTCACTTAAATTATGATTACTAGAGTTGTAAACAAGAGTTTTAGTAGAGGACGCTAAATTGACTTGATAAATCTCACCATTTCGTTTGAGGTAATAAAGAGTATTGTTTCGTGGGTCTTTTACAATTCGCACAGAAGGAGAGACTGATAATGTATTAATAATATTGCGAACCTTGATATCAGAACGCAAGCTTTGAGGAATAGCATTTATTCCAATAGTGCTATGATTTAATAAAACTATTGTAAAGAATAATGTTATTGTAAATAACAGCGTTTTAACAGCAATTTGATTGAATAATCTGCGTTTAAGTTGCTTAAATGATTTCATGTTATTCATAATTTGTTTGATAAAACGGTTAGTTAATTTTGTTGCGACATCCCTCTTTATGAGTAGAAAGCTTTTGGAATTTTAGCTTGGGTTTTAGGAAACCATAGTGCTGAAACATTTAAACCTTTATGGGACATTTTTTGTAGTTGGCAGTGCTATTTTTATGTGATGGATAGAAAGTTTACCCCCGTTTTATTAACCTAGAAGATCGTATCGTCAGTAAAACATATATTACTAGAGTAAGTAGGTAGGCACGAATTAATCTAACTATGTAATAAAATGTCAAAAACAGGGTGTAGAGAAGGTAGGAAAGACGGCATTGATAGGGGCTTGTACACCCACCAATGCAATCGTGAGTGCAAAACGGGGCTTGAACGAAGAAGGTTGTTGGGGCTGTCATGCAACCTACACCCCACACCCCAATACCTGCAACCCCGCTCCAACAGGGCTTGGTAAAACCGTCAAAGTCCTTGTGATTGCTTTGTTACACTCCGTTTCACTCGCAATGACATACTTATAAATTTTACGACCTATTTACTTAGAAGTTAAAAATACACGTTGACGTGATTATCTTGCACGCCTATATCAAAAAACATTATGCTATTCTAAATCAGTAGATGTGCTTAAACATTCAAACCGATTGTTACTTTATTATTTCCAGTATAGAGAAATACCTGTATTTAGCTAATTCATCCCGCATTTATGCAACGCCAAACTTTTCAACAAAATATTTCGGATTTTTTGATAACTTACTGTATTCTGGGATATTCTACCTTGTGGAAAGCCAAATAATGACTATGAATATGCAACGACTCATCAAAAAAAGTTCTAACCTAATTCGCAAGATAACAGAAGTAACTCCACCATCGACTGAACCCATTGAGATGCTTGAGAGTCAAGATATTCCTGAATCGGTGGTTGAACCAAATCCACCTGTGTACATTGAAGCATCCGAATCGGACTACATCTGGGAAAACTATCGCCCTTTACGCTCCCTTGGTAACTCTGGCTGGCAACCGTCTGATGTGTGGCGCGAGTTGAGGGTTGATAATTTCTGTGGGTGAGTAATATGAATACAGAGAGCCATTCGATTCATGGCTGAATAAAATTATACGTTTGTGTAAGTTCTGCTGAAATGTAATTTCTCAGCTACAGCAATAAAGTAGCGCAGATTTCGTAGTATCATATTTTTGATACTTTATACGTCTCAATTTTAAACAAATATATATTGGACATCTCAAAAAAGGCTACATATCATACTCGTACAGAGATTTGATTGAGGCCTGAGCAATGAGTGAAAAAACAACGTCAGAGAATTTAAGAAGTAAAGCTGTTACACAAGGAGTACAGCGATCGCCAAATCGCGCTATGCTGCGTGCAGTAGGTTTTCAAGATGAAGACTTTAAGAAAGCAATTGTCGGTGTGGCTAATGCCTACAGCACCATCACTCCCTGTAACATGGGAATTAATCAACTAGCACTCATAGCTGAAGCTGGAATTAAACTAGCCGGGGCAATGCCGCAAATGTTCGGCACAATTACCATTAGTGATGGGATTTCGATGGGAACTGAGGGAATGAAATATTCCCTAGTGTCACGAGAAGTAATTGCTGACTCCATTGAAACCGTTTGTAATGGTCAAAGTATGGATGGCGTTATTGCCATCGGTGGCTGTGATAAAAATATGCCAGGGGCAATGATTGCGATCGCACGGATGAATATCCCGGCTATCTTTGTTTATGGTGGGACAATTAAACCCGGACACTACAACGGCCGCGACTTGACTATTGTGAGTTCCTTTGAGGCTGTGGGTGAATACAGTGCTGGTAAAATTGACGACACCGAACTCATGGAAGTAGAACGCCGCGCTTGTCCTGGTGCTGGTTCTTGCGGTGGGATGTTCACAGCCAATACTATGTCCTCGGCTTTTGAAGCGATGGGTATGAGTTTACCCTATTCTTCCACAATGGCGGCGGAAGATGACGAAAAAGCCGACAGCACTGAAGAATCAGCCAAGGTATTAGTAGAAGCAATTCGCAATCAACTTTTACCCCGACAAATTATCACGCGCAAATCTATAGAAAATGCGATTTCTGTAATTATGGCTGTGGGTGGTTCAACTAACGCCGTGTTACATTTTCTGGCGATCGCTCGTGCGGCTGGTGTAGAACTTAATCTAGATGATTTTGAAATTATCCGCGATCGTGTACCTGTTTTATGCGATTTAAAACCCAGTGGTAGATATGTTGCCACAGACTTACATCAAGCTGGTGGTATTCCTCAAGTGATGAAAATGCTATTGGTACATGGATTACTTCACGGCGACTGTATCACCATCACAGGTAAAACCATCGCCGAAATTTTAGCAGATGTCCCCGATGAACCACCAAGCAATCAAGATGTAATTCGTCCTTGGAATCACCCGATGTATGCCCAAGGTCACTTAGCCATCCTGAAAGGAAATCTCGCTACAGAGGGAGCAGTAGCAAAAATTACCGGGGTGAAAAATCCCAGCATTACCGGTTCTGCAAGAGTTTTTGATTCCGAGGAAGAATGCTTAGATGCCATCCTTGCAAGTAAGATTAAAGCTGGTGATGTAATTATAGTCCGCTACGAAGGCCCGATTGGCGGCCCTGGGATGCGGGAAATGTTAGCACCCACCTCAGCAATTATTGGTGCAGGTTTAGGCGATGCAGTGGCGTTAATTACTGATGGACGCTTTTCAGGTGGTACTTATGGGATGGTAGTCGGACACGTTGCTCCCGAAGCCGCCGTTGGTGGTGCGATCGCTCTGGTCGAAGAAGGTGATAGCATCACTATCGATGCTAATTCTCGCTTGTTACAAATCAACATTTCTGATGCAGAATTAGTCCGTCGCCGCGCCAAATGGCAACCCCGTCCACCCCGTTATACAAAAGGCATCTTAGCAAAATATGCCAAGTTAGTTTCCTCTAGTAGTGTTGGTGCTGTCACAGACTTGGATTTATTTCATGAGTAGGGAGTAAGGTTAGAGACGCGAGATATCGCGTCTCTCTACAAGAGTATGGAAAGACAATTTTCTGGCATTGGCTGTGAAACTTACTTATGTTTTAAAGTAGAAAATAGTTGAGTGAAAGTGTTTGTTACTACCAATGAAAGTTTTAGGGTCAGTCTTGCCAATCCTGTTGTTGTTATGCAGTCCTGCTATAGCAGTTGAGCTTAAAGGACAAAATATTGACGGTCAAAAGCTACCTGCTACAGCTTATTATTATGCAACTGGTGGGGTCTACAAAGTTCAGGTGCGCTTTCACAACAAACGAGCCACAATTTACTTTGACGACGGCAACCAAACAACTATACAGCTGAACCAGCAAGCGATCGCAGACTCAAAGAATATTGAAGGTTTTGGAAAACTAGGACAATATCCTCTAAATAGAATATTCAGTGTGGGGTTGGTGTATGACAATAATTGGCTCGGTAGCAATGATAGTCAATTCCAACTGTCCAATCCGCTAGACGGGTTGTGGAAAATTAGTTTGGAGTGAATACTCATCCGACTTTAAAACATTTCTTACTTCTGACAGGGCAACTCAACAATATGTCCTCTGCTAGATTCGGAGTAACTACTTAATTAATAAAGTAACATATATAGAAATCATATTTTGATTTATGAAAAAGGCTACGATATAATACGGAGAGATATATCTGTCTAATAGCGAACAATGATAAAGTCAGTAACTAGAAGCTGCAATCACTCCATTTCAAGGGCTACTTATACTAAGCGGTTTTGCCTACATATTGCTATAACTATATAACCCTAGCAGTTGTGCGATCGCGTCTTGTAGATGCTAGTTTATCATTATTTGCTGTTAGACACATAAATGAAAGTTGGCATTCAAAATACAGTAGAAATTCTAGAGCAAGTTCACCAATTAGAGTCCACACTAGGTCTTAAAAATGAAGCCTGCCGTTCTAAATTTTTGATTCATCCTGACTTCACGTCAAAAGTTTTTTTGTTTTTGCATGGTTTTACAGCAGGCCCTTACCAGTTCGAGCCGCTTGGTAAAGCTTTCTTTAACCAGGGATATAACGTTCTGATTCCTTTACAACCCGGTCATGGACGCTCAGGTGACTGGAAGTCTCAAAATCCTCCACCCCTGCCAACAGATATTGAGATTTATCAACAATTTGTCATCAAATGGTTGCAGATTGCCAAAACGCTAGGGCAACAAGTTGTAATTGGTGGATTATCAACAGGTGGAACTTTAGCTGCTTGGTTAGCTTTAGAGCATCCTCAAGAGATTGAGCGCACTTTATTGTTTACGCCTTTTTTAGGTAGCCGCTATTTACTATTCGATCAACTGATCAAAATTCTGCCGATTTACTTTGAATGGTTCAACAAAGATGCACCTGGGAATTTTGGTTATAAAGGTTTTCGTCTGAAGGCCTTACGGATATTTTTAGAATTGGGATATCAGGTTTTAGACAAAGCTCAAAGCTGTGTTTCTGCCCCAATCTTAATGGTATGTAGTGAGGCAGATAGTGCTGTTAGTCGCTCGAAACAGCAAGATTTTTTCCGAAGAGTACTTAGACAGCAACCGAAATCCTGGTATTACTGTTTCGATGATTCGCTTCACATTGAACACCGAATGATGACAAAATTGGAAGACAATGATTATGAAGAATTGGTAATTACCCTTGCTAAAGCATTTGTTGAAAGTAATTTAACTTGGATAGAGTTTCAGGAAATGGCAAAGCGGATAGCGCAGGGACAAGGTTGTGACCAAATCATGCGAGAACTCAACTTTGACGAACAAGTTTTTCCACAGCTATCTGCAATGATGACTCAAGGTTTCGGCTGTGAGCATCTTAAATGTATCAATCCAGATTTCTAATGAGCATCTCAATTTTGTAAAAAATGGAGAGGTTAAAAAGTATTTGCAATTTAAAAGTATAGTTCAAGTTTCGATAGGTTCAGTTAATAGCTATTAGTGTAGATAATTGGTTTTTAAAGACGCGATGAATCGCGTCTCTACAAATGATCTATTTGTCGCATTCTTTTTTTAATGGGTATTAATTTTGAGTCTGAGCCAGAATCGGCAAGGTAATTACAAATTCTGTTCCAACGCCCACGGTAGAATTTACAACCAGGGAACCGCCATGTTTTTCTACAACAATAGACTGAGCGATCGCTAATCCTAATCCCGTTCCTTTACCAACACCTTTCGTAGTAAATAAGTGGTCAAATACTTTTTGTTTGACTGCTTCACTCATGCCTTGACCATTATCAGCAATCCTCACTTCAATTTGTTTATTTATTAAAGAGGTGGTAATTTTAATCCGATTGGGATTGGCTTGAATTTCTTCAAAACTCTTACCTGTATTTGATTCATCCAATGCATCAATAGCATTTGCTAAGATGTTCATAAATACTTGGTTTAATTGTCCAGGAAAGCATTCAATTTGGGGTAATTTTCCGTACTCATTAATTACTTTAATAGCTGGACGTTCTTCGTTAGCTTTCAGGCGATGTTTGAGAATTAAAATCGTACTATCAATACCTTCATGAATGTTAAACGGTACTTTGTAATCTCTATCGGCACGGGAGAAAGTACGCAGACTGGTGCTAATGTTCTTGAGCCTGTCACACGCCATTGTCATCGAATCAATCATCTTGAGCAAATCTTCTAAGGTATATTCCAAATCGATTTCTTCAGCATGAATTAAAATTTCATCTCCGGGAGTAGGAAACTTTTGTTCATATAATTTCAAGTGTTCGATAACATCAATAAATGTTGGTTTAGCTTGTTGGAGACTGGCAGCAATAAAACCAAGAGGATTATTCATTTCATGAGCGACACCAGCAACTAAGTTACCCAATGCAGACATTTTTTCACTTTGGACGATTTGTAATTGAGCTTGTTGCAAATCTTGTAAAGCTTGCCCAGCTTGCTGATAAAGCCGAGCGTTTTCTAAAGCAATTGCTGCTTGGGAAGAAAGTAGGTTAATCACCTGTAAGCGGTTACTAGTAAATACTCCTTGATTCAATTGATTTTCTAGGTAGAGAATCCCCACCAAATGACCTTGGTTAATAATGGGCGTGCATAATACGCTTTGAGGTTGATGTAGGAGCAGATATTCTCCAATTACACCAGGAATACTCGTTTCACAATTGTCTATGATCACAGTTTCTTGAGTATTTTTAACGTAATTGATCAGTTTTCTCGGAATATATTGACAAGCATCTATTAGTTGTGAATCAAGAATAGTTTTGACATCAGTCTGTGAATTTAACTGTTCATCGATAAAAGTAATTGCCCGCACTTGCCAAGTATCCTCTTGAGGAAGAATTAATACAGATGTTTTCGCACCAGAATTTTCTAAGATAATGCGAGTGAGACTGCTGATAAGTGCGTCTAATTCGATACAACTGGAGATAGTTTGAGCTGCTTTGAGAATGCAGGTTAAATCTAGAGCATCAGAAATATTAGTGCTGCTGGTAGTGTAAGAAGTAGATGTACGAGCAATGCTGGCTATGGTTTCTAAGGGATTTAAGTTAAATTCTTGCTGTTGCAAAATAGGTTTGAGTAATTTGGGATAGCTTTTTTCCAAGTCATCAGTTTTGGCTTTTGCTCCCCAACGGGCATAACTGTAATATGCTTGTTGCAGATATCCTTCTGCGGCTTTTTCTTTACCCCATTCTAGGTAAAATTTGGCAGCAAGTTCGTTAGCGATCGCGGCTTCCTGAACATAGCCATTAGCGATCGCTTCTTGGATCGCTATTTCATAATAATCTGCGGCTTGTATGCGATCGCCAGTTACACGAGCTTGTTCAGCTAAAATTAAATTGTACTTGTGCTGATAATTTACGGGTGCATGAGCCGCCCATTCTTGCATTTTTGACTGGTTTTCGGCTACTTTCTGCAGATAAAGCTGTTGCTGTGCTTCATTTACCTGAGAACAAAGAGCTAACAAACTCAAAGATTGATAGAAATTCCGCAAAGGAACAATTAATAAACCTGCTGCTCCCTGCTCATACTGCTCAAATTTTTGGGAATATTCCCAAGCAGATTCATACTCTCCAAAAAGATAAGCTAAAAGCGTTTTTGCTAGATAGACATAACAAATACCATTAATATTGTTTGTTTCAATTAAAGTCGGTAACATTTCAACTTCGTGAAAGTGCTTACCAATTAAACAACAGGGATTAGCCGCTTCTCCTTGTAAATTTAGCACCGTCTGTCGCCAGATATTTCCCCAAACCAGAGATACCTCTTGTTTAATTTGCTGCATGAGATCGCAATATTTATCTGCCTCCAGCACGGCATTTTCTAGGTTTTCTCCGCTCCAAAAGAGAAATTGACAATAGCAATTGGCACAATAGCCTACATATTCTAAATTTCCGGTTTCTAATCCACTTTGCAATCCCTCCAAAAATAGATTCAATGTGGATTTAATTGAATCTTTCCAATGTTTAATAAATAGACTAAAGGTTAAGTAAACTCTACTTTTAAGTTCTTTTGTTTGAAATTTTTCTAAAAGTTTTACTGCTAGTTTACCAAACTGATATCCATCTTCAATTGCACCAATACTGCACAAAAATAATCCATAGAGACTATAAGCAACAGCTGCCTGTGGTGAGTTGCCATGCTGTATACAAATCTCAATCATTGTAAAAATTTTGAGTGGCAATAACATCGGTTTGGCTATATAAACTGGAGCAAACAAACCTGATAATATGCGGAGCGCAACTAATTTTTGGGGATCAATGATTTCTGGCATATCTGCCAATGCTGCAATCGATTGATGAAGCAACATTTGTTGTAACTGGTTATATTCATCAAAAATCATTTGAGTGTTACTGTCTTCAGGTAACGTCAAATCTAGTAATTGCAGTGCTTCTCTACCTGTGGCTATTGCTTCAATAAATTTATTTTGCGCCGTATAAGATTGGATTTGAATCTCATAGGTACGAACTTTTTCCAATGGAGATTTAGCGTTTTTGAGGATAATCTCTACTAATGATTTTGATGACTCAAAGTTTGTATTCAGATATTCTGCCTCAGCCGCAGATTCGTAAACAGCAAGAGCTAAATCGTAGCTGCTTTGCCAAGCATTTATCGGTAATAGAAGCATTGCCACTTTTAAATACTCAACTGCTGTTGCATAAGCTGTCGAGTTTTTGGCTTTATAACCCGCTATCAAATTTAACCGGGATAAATGTTCTCGTTCGTCAGCTTCTTTTAATAATTCCAGTCCGTAATTAAATTGATTAACGATCGCAAAAATTCCTGACTCTTGCTGCTCTTTAGGTGTATTCTGCAACAACAATTGCCCAATTTGCAAGTGTGTTGACTGTTTTTGTGCTTCTGGAATGAGTGAATAGGCTGCTTGCTGGACGCGATCGTGTAAAAATTTATATACAACCATCTCAGAATGTTCTTGAGTAGCTGCTTGATTTTCGGAATCAACAAAAAACTTATAAACCTCACTTTGCGGCAAAATCAACCCTTCTTGCAAAGCCTTCCATAAGCAATCTGCGGTTTCTAGCTCCGATTGTTTAGAAACAATCGCTAATGTTTTTAAATCGAATTGATTCCCAATACAAGCGGCTAGTTTCAATTGTTGTTGAGTTGATTCTGGTAATCTTCGTAATTGGAAAACCATAAAATCAACAACATTATCTGCTAGAGTTTGCTGATTTATTTGAGAAATGTCGCATTGCCAACATCCCTCTACAGAATTAAATTGAATCAGTCGATCTTGATGTAATGATTTCAGGATTTGAGTTGCAAAAAATGGATTTCCTTGAGCTTTACGATAAATCAATTGTGAAAGAGATAATGCCACATTTTCTGCACAATTTAACGTATCGGCTACAAGTTGGTTCAATTGTAATTGGTTGAGCGGTTTCAGGTTAAGACTATTTACCTTGACACCTATTTTGCGAATTTCATCCAACATTACCATCAATGGATGTGCTGGAAATACTTCATTGTCTCTATAAGCACCAATTAACAATAAATATCCCTGATTAGCTTCATTCATTAATAATTGCATCAGTTTCAATGAAGCTGAATCTACCCACTGCAAGTCATCTAAGAATATGACTAAAGGATGTTCTTTAGTTGTAAATACTTGGAGAAATTTCTGAAATAATAAATTAAATCGGTTTTGTGCTGCGTTACCTGATAATTCTGGTGCAGGTGGTTGTTTGCCAATAATTTTTTCTAATTCGGGAATGACTTCAATAATTACCTGTCCGTCTTCACCTAATGCTTGAATAATTTGATTTTGCCATTTGTTTATTTGGACATCACTTTCTGCTAGTAATTGCTCCATGAAGTTACGAAAAGCTTGGACAAATGCAGAAAAAGGAATATTCCGATTAAATTGGTCAAATTTGCCTTTGATAAAATAACCGTGTTGACGAACAATAGGTTTATGCACTTCGTTAACAACGGCAGTTTTACCAATCCCCGAAAACCCAGCTACTAGCGTTATTTCTGTTGCACCCAGGCTGACATTTTCAAATGCTTCTAGCAGAGTTTCTACTTCTGCTTCTCGTCCATAGAGTTTATCAGGGATAATAAATCTGTCGCACACATCCCTTTGGGCAATTGGGAAACTTTCAATTTTACCTATTGTTTTCAGTTGAGCTAAACAATTTTCTAAATCATGCTTCAATCCTAATACACTTTGATAGCGGTCTTCAGCATTTTTTGCCATTAATTTGCTGACGATATCCGAAATTACCGCCGGAATTTGTAAGTTAATTACATCTATTGATGAGGCTACCTTAGCAATATGAGAATGTACCAATTCCATTGGATCGTTTGATTGAAAAGGTAACTCACCTGTGAGTAATTCGTAAAAAGTTACACCAAGTGAATAAAAGTCAGTCCGGTAGTCAATTCCCCGATTCATTCTCCCTGTTTGTTCTGGAGAAATATAAGCTAGTGTTCCTTCTAATACATTGGGGCTGATTAGCATTTGCGTTTCCCTTGGTAATAGAGAAGCAATACTAAAGTCGATTAATTTAACTTGTTTGGAATGAGGATTAATTAAAATATTGCTCGGTTTGATATCTTTATGAATGATGCGCTGACTATAAAGTATCTCTAAGGTATTACACAGTGCGATCGCTATTTGTAAAAATTCTTGTAAAAACCTGATATCTCGCGTTTGATCACGAGCAAAATAATCTTTTAGAGAAATGCCACCAAAATCTTCCATCACCAACGCATAGGCATTTTGATACGCCTCTAGGCTGTAGGTTTGAACGATTAAAGATGAGTTTATATTTTTGGCAATGGTGTACTGATTGCGAAACTGCACTAGTTCGTTGAAGGATGGATATGGATTTTTCAGCAGTTTGATCGCTACAGGTAATGAGTCACTTTCTCGATACCCTCGGTAAACTACAGTTCTCGAACCATTGTAGATTTCTTCAATGATTTGGTATCCAGAAATATTAACATTAGTGCTAAACATACTGTTAAATCCGAGTAATTTATAAGTTAATTATTCCCAAATTAATAACGGCAGTTTAGTGTTAATTAGTAAAGATTACTATGGCTTTACTTTCGAGACTATTTATGAAGATAAACTTTAAATTTGATGGTACATTACAGGCTGATTTAGCTTTAAAGCATCCAATGCAGAGATAGAATATCTCACACAAAGCGTCAAGCTTATCAGTAGGAAACTAGGAACCTGCAAAGCCTAAAGTAAAAATTTTTTAACTCCAAAATATACTTGTAAGGGCTGGGTAAAGATTAAAAGGGAAGAGGTTATACCATTTTAGATTTTGAATTTTAGATTTTGGATTGGGAATTGCCTTGGTGCGTCTGGCTTGGTGTGAATCCATCTGTCGCAAGCAATCATTTTTCAAAATGGTATTAAAAACCTTTCACCTTTTCCCTCTAAACTTTAAAGAACCAAGTTAACAACAGCAAACTACTAGTACCTGCTGGGATTTTTAGTTAGGTTTCGTAGTCTGACTAAAGACAATTATCTACTCGAATAGGAGAGATTATTATTGATTGACAGTAGCGAAAGTTTGTTATTTTGCCGACTGTGATTGATAAGGTTATATTGAAACCATTCCTCAACTACGGTTTTCTGGAATTACCGCATAAGCATCAATTTCAAACAACATACCGTCAAGTGCAAGTCTAGGAACGGGAATAAGAGTGTTTGCTGGTGGTTTGTTCCCCCATAAATTTATAATTTCACGTCCTAACGGAATCAATTTACTTTGGTTGTGATCCACTATAAGAACAGTAGTTTTTGCGACATCTTGTGGTTGTGCCCCAACGGCTGCTAAGGCATAACGGAGGTTTTTAAAAGCCTGTATTAACTGCTTTTCAAATTCATTTGAGACAAGATTCCCTTGTAAATCAGAACCAAATTGACCAGAAATATAGACGGTTCTTGCCCTTGATGGTGTCACAGCTATATGGCTATAGCCATTTTGGGGTGCATTATATAACGTTGGTGGGTTCACCAATTTCAACTCTTTGTTGTCTTTAGCACTCACTTCCTTTTGTGTTCCCACCATCAAGGCGGTAGTTATTCCACTACCTCCAAGCCACAAAAGTGCATTTCGTCGCGAGAAGTTTGCTACTAACGAATTTACAGCACTGGTAATACGTTTAGTCATTAAAGCTCCTTAAATGTGAGTTCTCTATTTTTGCTCATACTTAGTTCTATTATCTATCCAGTTGGAGTAAAAAACACTACCTATCAAAGTTAATTCAGGATAATCACGTAACGAATACCTCCGAATAGCTTTCAGTTCGTTTAACTTTAGATATGGATACAGTTAATAGTTATACTAAATCAGGTTGTTAACCCTCAAAAAGTGTATTAGGCGATCGCAGCGCATGTTATATTTCGTAAACAGGTTGTGTCGGTTAGTAATTGCCATCTCAATACTGCACGCTTTGTGGATTTTTAACTCAGAATTGGATTTGGGGAAAAGGTTACTGGGTTTAGGTTAAAGGTTTTTTCTTTCCCCTTTCCCCCGCCCCTTATCCCCTTCAGGGGCCCCACCTTCCAATACGGTTCGGTTAAAGAAGAAAGGAAAAAGGGGAAAGGTTTTGAATACATCCTTTACCCTTTACCCCTTGCCCTTTCCCCAGACCACAAGGAAAGTGAAAAATGCTTATCCGAACCGTATTGCCCCACCTTCCCCTTTTCCCCAAAACCAGGCAAGTGGTACGGCTGCGCTCAGGAACTACCCGTCGTAGACATCGCCATACCTAGCGGTAAAAATCTGCGCAAGTTTCTTTTGCAGCCCTCAATATTATGTCTGCTTGATTACTTATTAAACTATTGAAATTTTATATAAGGATATCTAAGTTTCCCGGCTTAGATATCCACTAGCAACATAACCTACATTTAATAGATTGTTAGTTCTATTGTAATTACTATTTTTTGTTTTGAAATGGTTCTTGGGACAGTTATAAATTCATCCTTAAGTTGGATGTCAAAATTAGATATATATTTTATAGCCATACACTTGGCAAATTTAATTAATATTTTTATTGGATAATACAATGCTACTTGTAAATAATACCTTTTTAATAAGTTATTAGATAAATTTTCTGAGTTTTACCTGAAGCTTTTATATTAAGACTAACTTCTCAAGCTGATTAGCGATCGCAAGCATAAACATCAGCTATGTGCAGGTGCGTTAGCACAGTGTAACGCACCCTACTTTCTAAGACAAGTTATTAATATTAGACTTTTCTAAACTTGCTACTAATCTCACTCCAAATTCTTCTTCAAACACTCCTTTTTTATAATCTAAGCTCCAAAGTTCTAAAGCACAATCATCATCTGATTGAGATGGAAAAATTAGCAGATTGACCTGCTTAAGTTGTGGATAATACTCACATTGCACTTGAGCAACTGCACCAATTTGTCGTCTATCTAATGCTACTGCCAATCTTAAAATCGCACTTAATTGACTAACAATTTGTCGTTGTTGTTTGGTCAGCAAACTCTGGTAGTTTTCATGTTTTTTCTTGGGCGGCGATTTGCGATGATAACGCGCTAAATTGGCAATAATTTCAATCTCAGTTTCTGTATAACCGAGTAATTCTCCATTGCGAATTAAATAGTAAGAGTGCTTGTGGTGAGACGAATGGCTGATATAATGACCGCAATTGTGTAATATTGCCGCTGCCCACAGCATTTGTCGTTCATCAGTTCCCCAATGATGTAGAGTACCTTGAGTTTGGTCAAATAAACTCTCGGCAAATTTTGCCACGCGATCGCTGTATTCTAAATTGATATGGTATTTATCTGCAAGTTTGAGGACATTCCGTTCCCGAATTGAACTTTGATAGCGTAGCTTATCTTCAATTAAACCGTGGGTTAGCATCCAGTCTACAATTACGCCTTCCCTCAGAGAACGCTCACAAACTGTTATCGATTCACTACCCAAAAGGGTCATTGCTTCTTGTAATATGACTGCGCCAGCGAGGATAACTTCAGGGCGCTTCTCTGGCATACCAGGAATTTCAGCCCTTTCGGAATTACTCAGTTTCCGCAAGCGATTTACCAACTCTTGCAAGTCTTGATGACTAAATTGGTAGCCATTGAGAGTGGAAGGAATGACACCCGACTTTTCCCGTGCATGAATCATCGCCAGGGTTTCAATTGTGCCCGCCGTACCCACCAAACGCGGAGATTCCCCAGACTCTAGGTTTGCTAAGATTTCTTCTACAGAACGTTCCAACATCCCGCGTGCATAAGCTTGCAGATATTGGAACTCAGTGGTGCTGATCGGGTCAGTAGTGATTAACTCGCTAGTTAGTCGCACTGCACCAACTTTGGTACTGGTGAGAATGCGGGCTTGCTGACTATCGCCTAAAATTAATTCTGTGGAACCACCGCCAATATCAATAATCATGTGGGGCTGGTTGTTAAATTCCATTCCCGACAGCACGCCAAGATAAATTCGCCGCGCTTCTTCTTGACCAGAAATCAAGTTAACGCTTAAACCCAACTCCGTTTCTATTGTGTGCAAAAAAGCTTTACCATTGGGCGCTTCTCGCACAGCACTAGTTGCTACAGCGATGATTGTTTCAGCGTTGATAGTTTTAGCAACTTCTTGAAAGCGTCTTAAAGCAGCGATCGCCTTTTCAATTATCTCTGGCTTGAGTTCTCCAGTGGTAAGATTGCGATCGCCAAGCCTTACGGTTTCCTTTTCTTTAGCAATAATGCTGAAAGCTGGTAGTGTAGGGTCAATCTTGACTACTACCATGTGTAGAGAATTTGTTCCCAAATCAATGGCAGCAATAATCCGATGTTGCTTAGATGGTTGAGTAGGACTACTCTCCCAGCTAGAAACTAAATCCAGCATCTAGTTTTCTCTCTTTATTAAGAAATGATGGCAAACGGTAATACGTCGGGGTAGCTAGCACTGATATTTATGACAACACACTTGCTCAGATTGAGTGCTGTTAGCGGTAGCAGAGCGTTGAGCCAGTGCTGAATATTGAGTAAATTAAAAAATACTCAGCATTCGCAACTCAGCTCGAACGAGGGTAACTGAGCTATGTATATTCACCCTACTATTTATAACCTGAGTGACTATTTAAAGATATTTAAAGTTGCCACTTTGGGTTATGTTTTTACAAATAACAAATAACGTTATTCTATAGATGTAAAGAAGTGTGAATTAAAAAATAGGGCATAGGGAATAGGGAATAGGGAATGGGGCATAGGGAATAGGAGTAAAAAAGCAAGGGGAGAAATAACTAATCCCCAATCCCCAATCCCCAATCCCCAATCCCCAATCCCCAATCCCCAATCCCCAATCCCCAATCCCCAATCCCCAATGCCCCATCAATGAATCCTATGCTAACGACACCAGAACACCCCCAGTCACCAATTTGGCTTGTAATTATCCGGCTTTTACGCTGGCATAAACCAGAAGGGCGGTTAATTTTAATGATTCCTGCCCTTTGGGCTGTGTTTTTAGCAGCTTCAGGAAAACCGCCTTTACCTCTGGTTGGTGTGATTATATTGGGTACTCTGGCCACGAGTGCAACTGGGTGTGTTGTCAATGATTTGTGGGATCGAAATATCGATCCAGAAGTAGAGAGAACACGCGATCGCCCCCTTGCTTCTCGCGCCTTATCTGTGAAAGTTGGAATTATAGTTGCGATCGTCTCTTTAGCGTGTGCAGCAGTCTTGGCCTTTTATCTTAACCCCTTGAGTTTCTGGTTATGCGTGGCAGCAGTGCCTGTAATTTTGCTTTATCCAGGTGCAAAGCGGGTGTTTCCCATACCGCAACTGGTGCTTTCCATTGCTTGGGGTTTTGGGGTCTTTATTAGTTGGAGTGCAGTCACGCAAAATCTTTCTCAACCAACTTGGTTACTTTGGGGCGCAACTGTACTGTGGACGTTAGGATTTGATACAGTTTACGCCATGAGCGATAAAGAAGACGATCGCCGCATTGGTGTTAATTCTAGCGCCCTATTTTTTGGTAATTATGCCCCTCTAGCCATTGGAATTTTCTTTGCTGGCACAATCTTGTTGTTGTCTTGGTTAGGCCTAGTTATACATCTGCACTTAGCCTTCTGGATTAGCCTTGCAATTGCTACTATCGGATGGGTTTGGCAGTCTCTGCGATTAAGAAAGGAAAACTTACCTAATTCTGCTTATGGTAAGATGTTTCAGCAAAACGTGTGGATTGGTTTTATTTTACTTGCTGGAATGATTGCTGGATCTTTTTAAGAATTCAGGAGGCAAGAGGCAGAAAGCATTTTGAATTCAGGAGGCAGGAGATAGGAGGCAGAAGGCAGGAGGAACCCACGTTTTAAAACATGGGATTGAAGCAAGGACGCTTTGTATCTAGTGGCACTTTTCTTCGATACAATTCCTTTTTTAAACTGGGCAATAACCCAGAACTAAAGTTTTTATTAATACTTATTTCCTTCTGCCTCCTGCCCTCTGCCTCCTGCCTTTGAAGAAAATGCAGAAGTTTACAATCAAATACCTAAACTTCCGTTTAATGATGTAGCTTGAGTTTGTCAAGCAAAATTTTAAATCTTGTAGGGTGCGTCATTTGAGGGAGAATGGAAAATTTGATGGTTATAAAACTTGTATCTTGCTTGGATTTATAAAATTCACTAGAAAATATAAGTTACATTATAGCCTCCTCCTCGCTTGCAACGAGTGCGTTGGAGATGGGATTCTTACTGATTATGCGTTGAAAATTTGCCATGCTATTTGATGCATTTAAAAATCGTAAATCTCCTAAAATCGAATTCATCAAAACTAACCCAAGCTGGCGCGTAGCGTGGGGAATAGTTGATGCAAATTATGAAGATATAGCTTGGCGAGATGAAAAAATTTCTGTAATTTTACCACGCACAACTTCGGAATTGCCGGCGGAGAAATTAGCAATCAGTTCTAGAGGACGATTTGTTGCTGTTGGTGATGTTTGGTTAACTAACCGAGTGCAATTGCTGCAAAAGTTAGGAATTGAACCAGATAGCTTTCAAGGAAGTTCTCTGCAACTGGTGGCCAATCTTTGGGAACGATGGGGTAATGAAAGTCTTAGCCAACTTGTGGGGATGTTTGCGTTGGTGGTTTGGGATAGAGAGAAACAGGTGTTGAGATTGATTCGCGATCGCATCGGTGTGCGTACTCTCTATTACACTACTACTGGTTCAGTTCGTTGGATTGCGCCTCAACTGAGAACTTTAGCACCTCATCGTTCATCCGATTTAGATTTGGTGGCGTTGCGAGATTATCTTTGTTGTGCTTTTGTTCCTGGCGAACGAACCCTTTGGGAACAGGTGCAAGAACTGCGACCTGGAACTGTTTTAGAATTTCCCGACTACGACGAAAGTTAGTAACTTGACTCAAGCTGCTCTTTTGCAAGGCCGTTCTCCTCTGTTTGACCAACGAATAGTAGAGTTAAGCATGGAGATACCTCCAGAGTATAAGCTTTCTGGAGTAGAAGAAAAAGCAGTTTTAAAGCAAGCAATTACCTACGGTACATCTTTGGCGACCGCAGATATCTTACCAGACACAATTATTCATCGTCCCAAAAGTGGGATGATGGTACCAGTGCAGTTAGGATTTCGGAAATATTGGCAGCAAGAAGCCAGAGATTTATTGCTCAATCGAAATGCATGTATTACTCCTTACTTAAACCAATTGCCAATTCGTAATTGGTTAAACTATCAAGGAGATACTTGGAGTCGTTATGGAGTAAAGCTGTGGTTGCTTGCTAGTTTAGAAGTTTGGTTACAAGTAAATCAAAAAGCACAGTAATGAAAGCAACAAAAAGATAGGTTATGACTAAGTTGGGTTATGCTTTCGCTATCAGTGCTGAGTAATAAGTGAGAAGTACTCACTACTGATGAAAATTTTGAATCTTACAGCTATTTTCAGGTAAATAGAACGTGAGTTCGACAGACCTCTCCCGGACAGCCTCCCTCTCCTAAAAGGCGAGAGAGGAGTAACGAGAAAAGAAAAGTTTTTGTTCCCCTCTCCTAGTAGGAGAGGGGCTGGGGGAGAGGTCAAAATAGCACTCGTCGAACTCACCTTAAATAGACCACGCAGTAGGGGCGCAAGGTCTTGCACCTCTACAACAGGTGTGGTTCAAATACATGATTTCTGCTGTAACTCATCCCCTGGCTTTTCATAAAAAGCTGTAGGGAAATCGAAGTCATTGTCATTAGTACCAATGACAAATGACCAAAGACAAATGACTCTTGTTATATGAATATTTCCTGACTTATGTCAGCATTTTTTGTTTTAAAAACCACTGAAAAAACGCATTTTCAAGTGATTGTCGATTTTCTGTTAATTTATTTTTGATTATTTACTGAGCTAACCTCCGTTTGCGGTGTACTCTCAATATACGGTAACTACTAATACTTCTCGGTTTTTGGCGAAAAAAGAAAGGGGGAAGGGGAAAGAAAAAACCTTTAACCCAAACCCAGTAAACTTTTGCCAAAACCAGATTCCGAATTAAAAATGCACAAAACCAGAAGTATTACGGTAACTAACACACTCAACCTTTGAGATCAATTACACCCAGAGGTGAATACCATGAACAATTATGCTCAACAACAGGAATTTATTTTAAGTCAAATCACAAATAAATATTTTCAGCGCCGAGATTTCAGCGGATGTGACTTGAGGAGAATCGACCTGAAAGGAATTAATTTAAGTGGTATTAACTTTATCGGAGCGGATTTGCGTGATGCAAATTTGTCTGGCTGTATTCTAACTCGTGCTAATTTAAGTGGCGCAAATTTGATGCAAGCTAGCTTACGTGAAGCTAATTTGTATGAAGCGTCTTTATGTGAAGCCAATTTAACTAATGCTGATTTAACAAGAGCAAATTTGTGTGGAACATTCTTATGGCGAGTGAAATTCATAGGTAGTAATCTTTGGGGTGCTTCTTTATGTGATGTAGATTTGAGAGAAGCAGACTTAAGTGAAGCCAAATTAATTGAAGCATCGTTGATTGAAGCTAACTTAAGTTTTGCAAATCTCACACGAGCCAAGTTATGTGGAGCAATATTACTAGAAGCTAATTTGACTGAGGCTAACTTAACCAGTACAGACTTGACATGGGCAAATTTAACCAAAGCAAACTTGAGTAAAGCAAACCTTTGGAAGACAAATTTGATTTATGCGAAGTTGCGAGATACTATTATGCCTGATGGTACAATTGAGCAACCTCATACCAAATTAATATGAAGCTGCATAGAATAGAGCTTCCAAGATAAAGTTATAAGAAGAGACAGAAATTACCTGCTCAAATGTGAGTTGGTCGAAGATTTCTTGGATGCGCTCGCGTAAAGCTTGTAAAGAAGAGAAA
>NZ_JAVRBQ020000115.1:0-63780 GCF_034531215.2 Nostoc sp. ChiSLP03a | reverse complement strand
CCTGAAAGATAAGTAGGGCAATGGATGTAGAATTACAAATCCTCAAGCATTTGGCGAGAGACGCTCACCCAACAGTTGCGATCGTAGATGAATATTGTGCAGAGTATAAAGACCTGTTTAAAGAAGTAAGAAATTATGAGTACTTCAAATATTTACATCTGGGGATAATGTCACCAATCAAAAGAAAATCGTTACCAGAGATAGCGAAAGCTGTAAGTATAAACTCAGCGAGCGTCATTACATCATTTTTTAGCTAATTCAGGTTGGTCAGTAGAGGAATTAAAACAACGAAGATTAAATAAACTAAAAAAAGCATTGGATGGCAATGCAATTACAGTAGTAAATAATCTGCGTCTCATTATCCAACCACTTTTACTATTTTGGTTAATTTATCCCTGGTTAAGTATTTTCCCAAATTCAGATTTGTTACTGGGATTCAATCATTTAATTGCCGCAATGAATCAATTTAAACCCTGTTATGCTTCTGGATGATTTAACTTCTTTACTACTTGCTTATTCCGGAGAGTGACAGAAGAGGGTTAAGATGACATCAATTTTTTTTTAAAACCCCTCTCCTTGTGTTAATAACGGGAGAGAAATATGCTGACACTAGATAGGGAAGAAACCAAATCAGCACTTGATTACGATGATCTTAATAGCAGTATCAAAGACACCTTCGCTGCCATAGACCAATTTGAGTTGCAAGCAGTAGAACAGATTCGCATCATGCATGACGAGCAGATGTACAGAATCGCTGGGTACAAAAACTTCTCGAAATATTGCCAAGGCGAATTGCATATATATGGCGGCTATCGACGTATAAATCAACTCTTAGGGGCATCAAAAGTTCTTATTGCCGCAGGAGAGTTGGAGTCACAGATTAAAAATGAGCGCCAAGCCCGTCCTCTTTTGAGGTTAGTCAAAGAACCAGAAAAACTTATTGCTGCGATAACACTAGCTTTGGAATCAAACCCAAACCCTAGCGAATCAGATTTCGCAGCTGCGGCTAATATTGTTGCTCCAATACCAAGAGGAAAAAAGCAATTCCTTCAGGAACCATTGTTTCCAAAAAATGTCATCACAATTTCATCACCAGAACATCCCCGTTATGGGCAATCGGGAGTGATTTGTGCAGACGCACCGAATAATTCGCAGCAGATTGTCACCAAGAGCGATGGTGCAAGGCTGCTGGTAAACAATGCTGATTTGGATGGCGCAGTTGTGTCCCAATCGAATCAGCAAACTTATCGACCAGAGTACTCCGAAGCGATCGCTGCGCTCAAAGAGCAACACCAGCAAGAGTTAGAGCGCTTACAGCAGGAATTGAGGATTGGACTACAGTCAGAAGCCACTGCTAGAGCCGAAGCCCAGGTAATTTAACAAATCTCATCCTTGCAAAACCTGTACAAGCAGCAAAAGGAGCAAAACATCCAGTTGCAGCAGCGCTTAGACGAGATGGAATCGCTACGGCAGTTGGAGACTGAGAACCAGCAGCTAAAAGAGCGCATTCGGGATTTGGAAAACGCCTTTGAGCCGCATCAATTACAAGACTGGGGGAATACTTACACTAAACTTGGGGCTAAAGCATTAAACAAGAAGGTTCAGCAAGCACTGGAGAAGACAATTGATTTGAGAACTTTGGCAGCCGAACCACCCAAAGAAAATGCGACTGAATGTCTGCGCCTCATGGGTATGGCATTGAAAAACCTAAGCGTTGCCATGAACAATACCCAAGCGCTCGAAGCGGCAGCGATAATTTTGGGTACTAGTCCCAGACAAGAGGCGATCGCAACAAGGACGGAGCAATTACAACTATTACCCCAGGCTATTAGGGAAATTAGGCAAGTACTTGCACGTATTGAGTTTACATCGCTTGACTTTTGGGCTGTGGCTGAGAAATACGAGGTGATAAAACTTGATTACTGGGCTGAACTTACTACCTTCGAGACTGATTTAATCACACAAGCCCGAAAAAACAGTGATAACTGATGACTGATGACTGCGGCATAGATGCAATGTCGCCCAGATTGTCATGGAAAAATTTAGGAAAAAATGTGAATACAAATAAAAATGCAATTAAGAGTGGCAACAAAGAGCCATTCGAGTCTAAACCAGATTGCAAGGTATCAGTTGGGAGCATCTCACCTTTGCAAAAATATCAGCTAGTAAGCTGACCATTGAGATAAGCAGATCGAAGTTGCAGCATCCGAGGTACGTTTTCCAATTTCCACTGTGCGCCAGAAATTTTTAAACGTTTGCCAATCTGTTTTACAGAAGATTCAACCGCACCAGAACCTATAGAGCAGAAGCTTTCAGAGGAAAAATACTCGTAGTTAACAATTCGTTCTGAATGCTTTTTGAGGTAGTTGAGCAAGTTTTGGGCAGGCTTTTTTTTCAAATCGACAAATAAAGCGGTCGCTGGTTCGATCTGACCTTGCCAAAGAAAAACCTTATAAAGATTCTCTTTGAGGTGATACCAGTCTAAAATTTCCTGTCGATGTGCGGCGCTGCCAATTTCTGCAAACAGGCTTCCAGACGTTGGGAGTCTTCAGGGGTCATAGTAGTTGCACTTGCTACTTGTGTCAAAGAGTGTAACTATCTTCCCTCACTTACACCTATATTTGCAAAGGTGAGATGCTCCCCGATCTTCCAATTTGGTAAGTTTAACTCTACGTTTAACAAGCATATTGATAGTAGCAGTATTGCGGCTAAACTTAAACTCACCCATATCAAGGACAAGCTGTGTAGGCGTAGCCGCTGGTAGATATTGCTTTGTTTTGAGTCTAGATTTAGGCTCCGGGTTTGAAATAATCGAAGAGGCGATCGCCTGAATCTGCGCGAATCAATGCTACAACTACATCTGGTAAGGCAGCTAAACTGGGGTAAACCAAATAACGCGGTTCCCAACGGGGACGGAACTTGTCTTTGTAGGCGTGCAGTCCCTTGAAGTTGTAAAAGCGATTCAAATGCTCGTAAAGATAGCGCAATACTTTCTCCAAGCGGCGCGATTCCGGGTTGTCTCCAACTCCAGCAAGTGCAGAAAGACCGAAATTAAAGCTGTCGTAGCCATTCTCTTTAAAATGCTGGAGCAGGGAAATAAATAGAAAGTCCATTGTGCCATTTTCAAGAGATGAGCGATGTCGCATCAGGTCAATAGTCGCTTCGTTAAGTTGGTATTCTCGGATAATGTTGGCAAAGGCGCTAATCTCACCTTCAGGATTATGCACAACAGCAATCTCGCACTCTCGCAGGTAAGCTTCGTCAAACCAACCCAAAGAAAATTGTTTTTCTGAACCTTGTACCATTTTCAACCATTCATCACTCACAGATTTGAGTCGATGCAATAAATCATTGGCGATGGGTGGTTGGTAAAAGTCGATTTGGTATCCTAGCTTAGTTAAACGACTGATTGATGGTCTAAAGTTTTTACCGGCTTTGCCTTGTAAAGTAAAACTTTTTAAGTCAACGATCGCTTCTTCTCCAATCTTAAGTACTTTAAACCCTAACGACTTGTAAAGTTCAACATCATCGGGCATAGTTTGGTAAAAGCCAGGATACCAGTCATTACGCTGACAAAACTGTTGGAAAGCAATAATTGTCTCTTTGCGGTCTTCAATGGGGCCGATGGGATCTCCCAAAGCGATCGCACCCCGTCCTTTGGGAACATAAGCAATTACACTATTACCTGAAGGACTGAAATAATAACTTTTATCATTTAAGAGTGTGAGCGCTGCTAAAGAAGAACATCCATATTGCTCGACAATTTCTTTAACTCTTCGTCGCTCATTTGTAGTTGCTAGATTGCGCCAAAACACAGGTTGCAACAGCATTACTATCGCATAAGTAATAGTACTTGCGGCAATAATATAGATAGAATTAGCAAAAAATTCTCCAAATTGACTTTTTGGTTGCAGTCCCCAATTATCCTCGGTGAAGAACATCGCCAAAGTCTGAACTATCGCTTCACGCCAATTAAAATTCTCTGAAAATTTGCCGTCTAACAAGTAAAATCCAATAGTTCCGTATGCCAGAGTAAATAATAAAGCGCCTATCAGCACTCTGACTCCCCGTGCAATGGAAGGACGGTCTGATTGCGCCATGAAATAATCGCGCATCAAGATTAATTGCAGCAGCAAAACTCCAGAGAGTAGACTTTCTTCATAGTCCAGTCCTTTCAGCAAATGGCTGAAAATGGAAATTATTAATAAACCAATGGTAAGTAACCAGGCTATTTTTTTACAACGTAATAAATTAGTAGCAAGTGTTAATAAAATAAACCCAGTCAATGCTGCAAATATATGACCGCTGGCACGAATTTCAAATGGTAAAAATTCCTTTAACCACTGAGTCCGCCCATACAGGTTAGGTGTCACTGCTGATAATAAATTTACTACTCCGACTAAACCTGTTAGGAAAGCTGCACTCCAAAGTCCAATCTGAGTTTTTAAATTATTTGTCATTTGTCATTAGTCATTGGTCATTGGTCATTTGTCATTTGTTGTGGCGTTAAAACTCTTAACTCTTAACTCCTGACTTTTGAAACTGTTCTCCAACATAGGAGAGTGAATCTTTAAGATGTTTGTGGAAGTAGTTCCAGCCTACATTAGCACCAGACAAACCATGACCGCCAGGAAATGCATAAAATACGTGAGCAATGCCTAATTTATTTAAGGTTTCGTTAAAGGCTTTGGTAGAGGCTAACAAATTAGGATCGTTCACACCCGCATCTAGGTAAACACGCAATCGCTTTCTATCTTTAACTGGTAGCTGTTGCACAATTTGTTGAGGACTATTTTGTGAACCGCTGTCATCAGTAAAGTAACCGCTATGGCTAAACAAAATCTGAAAGTTGTTGAGATAGCGTAATCCAATATTAAATGCACCCCATCCTCCAGAAGATAGACCTCCTAGCGCCCAAAATTGGGGTTCTTCCAAAGTGCGGTAGCGCGACTTGACAACTTCTACTAATTCTGAACCAATCAAAGTCCCCATTTTGCCATTCGGCCCATCAAAGTAATCGGGGTCGTATAAAGGACTAGAACCGCGATTATCATTACCATCAGGTGTAATCACAATCGATGGCGGTAATTTTCCACTTTGATAAAGTTCATGCAATACATCTAAAAGTGCGTATTTATCAGCATAGGCACGAGCGTCATCATGACCACCGTGTAGTAAGAATATCACAGGGTAGCGCTTTTGGGGATTTTTGCTATAACTAGGGGGCAAAATCACGCCGTAGTTACGGACTGCACCCATCGCTTGGGAGTTGAAGGTTGCTAATTGAAACTTTAGCCCAGTATTTGCCTCTTTTTTGGGTGGGTCTAGTTGTGGCGCACCTAAGATGAATACATAATAATAACCTGCGCTAGCCAGGAGTGCGATCGCTCCTACTAAGCCAATTAAAAATTTAGAAATCTTCATATTGTTTATATTCTTTTAACTTAAAAAAATTACCTCCATTAGAACTTACTATAATGAGTTTTTGAAAAATGGCAGTATATTTTTTTACTATGATTTTAAAGTATTAACTGGTTGGCAAAATAATATTATTTCTACTAGTAGTCTGTCAATTTAAGATTGATGGGTAAACAAGTTCGTAGTAAGGACTTTAGTCCTTAATTTTCCAAGCACTAAAGTGCTTACTACAAACTTTTTATTACTAGCTTAGACATTGTACTATAGATTTTCAATTATTTTGAGCATTTTTTTTATAATTAATACTTAAAGTTTTATCAGCTATATTCGCTGTTTCTGAAGCTCGAAATTGTTCGCCGACAAATGTTAATGAATCTGCTAAATGCTTCCGCCAGTATTGCCAAGTGTGACTACCAGGAAACTGACGAAATGAATTATAAATTTTAAGTTGATTTAGTACTTTACTAAATCGCTCGGCTTCCTTGAGTTCATCAACATCTGATGTACCCGAATCCAGGTAGATTCTTAATTTTTTTTGAGCTTGTATAGGAATGGTTTTGATATAAAATATTGGGCTATTCGCCGGGCCACTTTTATCATTAAAATAACCACTATGACTAAATAAAATCGAGAAACGATCCAGGTTGTGTAATCCGACATTCATTGCTCCCCAACCACCAGAAGATAAACCACCTATCGCCCAAAAATCTGGATTATTTATTGTCCGATAACGGCTTTGCACAACTTTTACTAACTCATCGCCCACGGCTGTAGAGACTTTACCATTAGGGCCATCGATATATTCTGGATCTCGGTACGGACTAGAGCCACGTTTGTCGTTACCATCTGGTGTAATGATGATACTGGGTGGCAACTTACCTGTAGTATAAAGTTGTTCTACAGTCTTGAGAGCTTGTCCTTTATTCTGAATAAACCAATCACTGGGATTACCATGTCCACCGTGGAGGAGAAAGATTACAGGATACCTTTGTTTGGGATTTTGCTCATAGCCAGGAGGTAAAGAAACGCCATAAGTGCGACTTCCACCCATTGCTTGACTATTGTAGGTTTCAATTTGATAGGTTAGGAGAGTTTCTGAGTTGCTAGTATTGCGCTGGGTTGGAACAACAGAAGGCGTTGTTTGTAAATCCTGCTGTTGCGGTGGTTTTGCAACGACACTTTGGTAAAAATTACAGCTAACTAGAGTTAATACTGAAAATAGCAAGAGAGTTTTAGATTGTTTGTAGTTCATCTTTGAAGAAAATTGAGCATGGAGTAGTCGTTGCTTGTTTTCAAAATCTTATGCAAGTGATATGTCAACGCTGTGTCAACAGAATGGAAACTTTACGACTGGTTGTAAATTAAAAGTCAAGGTTAGGATAAGTTTCTTCACTATGCTTAAAAAGCTGCAACTCAATTTCAGTTCTTTGTTTGGCTTGTTGCTGCTGGTGCTTTCCCTGTTGGCGATCGCTAACGAATTACGAGAGTATAATTATCGTGATATTCTCAATTCTTTAGGTGCTATTCCCAAAAGTCGCGTAAGTTGGGCAATTTGGCTGACAGCTTTGGGTTATCTAGTGATGATTGGGTACGATATCTTAGGTTTTAACTACATTAATCGTTCTTTAAGTTGGAATAAGATAGCTTTCACTAACTTTATTAGCTCTGCATTTAGTAATACCATCGGTTTTGCTTTGCTGACTGGCAGTGCTATCCGTTATCGATTTTATGCTAGTTGGGGAGTGTCAGCAGTGGCGATCGCTCAAGTAATTGCTTTCGCCAATTTTACTTTTTGGTTGGGAATGTTTGCCGTTGCAGGTTTATTATTTATCATCAATCCTTTGAAGATTCCCACTCAATTACATTTACCTTTTGCTACCGTGCGTCCCATCGGTATAATTTTTCTGCTATTAGTTGCAGTTTACTTACTAGGAAGTATTTTTATCAAACAACCATTAATCATTCGTAGACATGAATTTCGATTTCCTTCTTTGAAAATATCCCTGGCTCAAATAGCAATTTCTAGTTTTGACTGGATTCTGGCGGCAGCAGTTCTTTATGCTTTACTTCCTAGCAATATATCTTTGTCATATTTAGACTTTTTGGGAATTTATTTACTAGCGATGTTTGCAGGTGTGGTTAGTAATGTTCCCGGTGGTTTGGGAGTATTTGAAACTATAATTTTGCTGATTCTCTCTTCAAAAGTTTCGGCGGCAGCAGTTTTGGGTTCAATGTTAGCTTATCGGGGAGTCTACTATTTCTTACCTTTGCTAGTAGCAGCAGGTTTGCTCGGAATTTATGAGCTTAGATTTAAAAAAGGGAATTAAAAAATAAACTTCTTGCATGAATCAAAAGCCCTGATACCCCAACCCCTTCTCCCAAGCTTGGGTGAAGAGTATTTATGTCAAACTCGCAAAATCAGTAACTACCGTTATTTTTAAATGCGGAATTCTGCGGTGCTATCTTCACATTCAACAGCATAAATTCCTAATTTTTGCTGAGGCGATCGCTAAACAAATCCCACAAAAATAGTAACAGTTAGTTGCAAATTTTGAAGTAGATTTCCAGAAATCACCATCAAAATTTGGTTTTACTGTTTGAGGATAGAAATAATCATGAAAAATAAAGTATTGTTTGGCGCTATATTCATAGCAACTTGGGTAGGAACATTAATTCCCAGTGCTTTTGCTGCTTCACCCTGTTCTGTAGGACAAAAAGCTGAAGTTCTTTGGAAGGAAAAATGGTATCCAGCAACGGTACTTCAGGTTAATGATGAGAAATGCTATATTACCTACGATGGTTATGATAGTTCCTGGGATGAATGGGTTGGCACTGCACGCTTTCGGGCATCATTTCAAACTGGCGATGCAGTGAGAATTTTGTGGAAGGGTAAATGGTATCCAGGGCAGGTTTTAGAAGTTAGCAACGATCTTTATAAAATTACTTATGATGGCTACGATAGCTCTTGGGATGAGTGGGTTGAACCTGCAAGAGTAAGCAGATAGAGAATATTTCACTTTTATAAGTTTAAAGGGGCGATTTCACCTGTTGAAGTCGTCCCTTTAAATTTAAAAGGGTGATTATAAACCGCAGCTACTCACCCCTAAAAGATTGGTTTGGCGTTGCTTTCCCGCCCTGAAATAAATTTCGGGCTAATAGCTCAAGTCCGTTGAAACGGACTGAAATCAGAGTAATCAGGAATGATGGGTTAGATCCCCTATTAATTCGCCAACAGTCTCATTTCATTCGCCCTAGCTCTGTTAAACTGAGAATCATAAGTGAAATCTCGTATACTTTGGCAAACTTATGGAGCCAGTATCACTGACAGCAGGTGCGATCGCAACTTTGGTAATCATCAAAGCCTTTGAAAAAACTGGGGAAATTATCGGCGAAAAGGCTTGGAACGAAGGCGAAAAGTTGTTAGTTTTGCTGAAACGCAAGGAACCTAGTACGGCGAAGGTTATCGAACAGGCTAAAACACAATCTTTAGATTACGGTCAAGCTTATCTCATTGGGCAGCAAGTAGATGAAGCGGCGAAGAAAGATCCTGAAATTGCTCAAGCGGTAGAAGCTGTAGCCAATGAGGCACAACCTCAACTGACGAACACTATTATTGAAAATTGGCAGGGGATAAATATTAAAGGTGGAACTAATACCATTTCTGGTAACACCTTCAACTTCGGCTGACTAAAGTCGCCCCAAGGGGAATTGATAGTTTCTACTGAAATACCGCAAAATTTGCCCCTGAGTGGGGTGGTGGAATTTGTCGGACGTGAAGATGAATTGCAAAATCTTCACCAACTTTTGCAGGATAATAAACAAGTTGCCATTGCTGCGATCGCTGGGATGGGTGGAGTTGGTAAAACAGAACTCGCCTTACAATATGCCATCCAGCGCCGCGAAACATATAACGGTGGACTTTGCTGGTTGCTGGCAAAAACTGGGGATGTGGGCATTCAAGTTGTGCAGTTTGCCAGAACGCAGCTTGATTTAAAGCCGCCAGAAGATTTTGATATACTCGCCCAAGTGCAATACTGTTGGCGGCATTGGCGTGAGGGTGATGTGCTGCTAGTGCTGGATGATGTCAGTGACTACGAGGAAGTTAAGCCTTACTTACAGTCGCTACCTTCTCGGTTTAAAGTGTTGATGACTACGCGCCAGAAGTTGGGACGCATCGCACAGTTATCTTTGGATGTGCTGCAACCAGAGGCGGCGCTGGAGTTATTAAAGTCTTTACTCAAAGAAACACCGGGGCGAATTGAAAAAGAATTAGCTTTAGCAAATCAGTTGTGTGAATGGCTGGGATATTTACCTTTGGGTGTGGAATTAGTTGGGCGATATTTGGCGCGGAAACAGGATTTATCTTTAACAGAAATGTTGCGGCGGTTAGACAACAAGCGATTAGATGAGCGTTCCCTCTCTAAATCTAAGTCGGAAGCCGACATGACAGCACAACGAGGTGTGTTAGCAGCCTTTGAGTTGAGTTGGCAAGAATTAGAGGACAACGATAAACAATTGGGTTGTTTATTGAGTTTATTTGCCGCCGCATCCATACCTTGGAAGTTGGTGGAACAGTGTTTACCAGAAGAAGATGCGGAAGATTTAGAAGAAATTAGAGACGATCGCTTGCTGAATCTGCATTTACTCCAGCGCAAAGGTGAGGGAATCTATCAACTGCATCCACTGTTGCGGGAGTTTTTTCAATACAAGTGTACAGGTTTAAATAAGGGGGAGGAATTAAAGCGATCGCTTTGTCGGGTAATGGTAAACGTTGCTAAGGAAATTCCTGACTCACCCACCTTGAAGCAAATTAACGATGTTTCTCTCGCCATACCTCATATAGCTGAAGTTGCAAATCATCTCATTCAATATATCAGCGATGATGATTTAATTTGGGTATTTGTTGGTAACGCTCGATTTTACGATGGTCAAGGATTATATACTCAGGCTGAAACTTGGTGTCAGCAGTGTCTAGAAACTACTAAAAAACGTTTGGGAGAAGAACATCCAGATGTCGCCCAAAGCCTCAACAACTTAGGAGCACTCTACAACTCCCAAGGCAGATACAGCGAAGCCGAACCCTTTTTAATCCAAGCTTTAGCACTCAGGCGTCAGCTGCTGGGAGAAGAACATCCATCTGTCACCCAAAGCCTCAACAACCTAGCAGTACTCTACAACTCCCAAGGCAGATACAGCGAAGCCGAACCCTTTTACATCCAAGCTTTGGCACTCAGGCGTCAGCTGCTCGGAGAAGAACATCCAGATGTCGCCTCTAGCCTCAACAACCTAGCGTATCTCTACAACTCCCAAGGCAGATACAGCGAAGCCGAACCCCTTTACATCCAAGCTTTGGCACTCAGGCGTCATCTGCTGGGAGAAGAACATCCAGATGTCGCCCAAAGCCTCAACAACCTAGCAGGACTCTACAACTCCCAAGGCAGATACAGCGAAGCCGAACCCTTTTTCATCCAAGCTTTGGCACTATGGCGCAAACTGCTGGGTGAAGAACATCCAGATGTCGCCTCTAGCCTCAACAACCTAGCAGTACTCTACAACTCCCAAGGCAGATACAGCGAAGCCAAACCCCTTTACATCCAAGCTTTGGCACTCAGGCGTCAGCTGCTGGGTGAAGAACATCCATTATTTGCCCTTAGTCTCAACAATCTGGCAAAACTCTACTACTTGCAAGAACTTTATGTAGAAGCTGAACCGTTGTATCTGCAAGCATTAGATATTTTTGAGCGACGGTTAGGCGCAAATCATCCTAATACTGTTACTGTACATAAAAATTTAGCATATTTGCGCGATCGCCTCCCCCAAAATCCAGAATAAGGTAGTTTTGTACAAAGCGTACCGTGATAAAACTGAAAAGGGCGATCGCTTTAACTCGGACTTTCCTGTTCTGAACTCTGAGGTAAAATGAGGCTCCCCAATCTACGCCAGTTTTAGTTTTTAGCCTTAACCCAAGCGTATTGTTATATAGGCAATCGCCTCACTCGGAAAGTTTCATTACTTACATAAATATAGCAACAGCCAAAATGGTTAGGACATTGACAGATGATAAAATTTAGACACAAAAAGGCTTTTCACCCAGTCCCCAGTCCCTAGTCCCCAGTCCCTTGCTATAATTGCCCCTAACTCTAAATCTTCCTGACATTCACTTAAAACTTGCGTCAACCGTTCATTAATTGCATCATAATTTTCGTTCCCCAACCTAAACAAAATCACACTGGGTAAACTCTCCCCACTCACGGCTAAAAGTTGGGCAAAATCTAAATCTATAGTTAATAAAATTCTTCCTTCTCCACGGGCTTTAATTAAAATCTCATCATCTGGTAGTCTTTGCAAACCTTCATCGCGCAAATGCACTACATCATAACCAGCACCACACAACCAAGTTACAGTGCGTAGTGAAATTCCCATATCTGCCAAAAACTTCATTATTACTTGTTAAGCACTTTTGAAGGTATAAACTCGTTCTTGAGTCAACCATGCTGCATAAAGAAGAGATTGACGAATATCTTCTGCTTCTAAATCAGGATATTCTTCTAAAATTTCTTCTATAGACTTTCCATAAGCTACCAAATTTACCACTAAAGAAACCGGAATTCGCATCCCGCGAATGCAAGCTTGTCCAGCCATAATGCTAGGGTCAAATGTAATTCTCTCCAGACCTAACATAAACGATCGCTCCAAAATCTTTTTTATCGCTCTGAGGTGCAATGATGATATTGTAAAATCTAGCGCTCTATTTTTGATTGTAAACCCATAAGCGATCGCCTCCCCCCAAATCCAGAATAAGCTAGTTTTGTGCAAAGCGTACCATAATAAAACTGAAAAGGGCGATCGTCTAGACTAAAATTCATATTGAACTAAGTAAAAATGCCATTCGACTTACTCAAAAGGAGCTTTTACTTACTCAAAATAAGCTTTTGCTTTCTCATTTTGGTGTTTTCCGCAAGCAAAAGCAGCTTTGACTTATTCAAACCCCAGTTTGCTTTCTCATTTTGGTGTTTTCCGCAAGCAAAAGAAGCTTTTACTTACTCAAAAGCTGCTTTTGCTTTCTCATTTTGGTGTTTTCCGCAAGCAAAAGCAGCTTTTACTTTCTCAAACCCCAGTTTGCTTACTCATTTAAGTAATTCACGCATTCATTTTGGTATATCATTGAGCCGAAAGCTGGCGATGCTCTAGAAAAGAAGTGTAAATCTATAAGCGATGTCTACGACGAGCTACGCCTACGCATAGAACGCACTGCTAGAGGCGATGGCTTTTCTTAAGAGAAAGTTGTAAAAAAGGCTATATGACCAGGGTTTATCTAGATACCAGTATTTATAATCGTCCGTTTGACGACCAAACACAGCCAAAAATTTTTCTAGAAACACAAGCTATCATCTTAATTTTACAAATGGTGGAGGCAAGATTAATAGAACTAGTTAGTTCTTCAGTTCTAGAATATGAAAATAGCCGTAACCCTTTTCTTGTAAATCAGCAATCGATGGAGCTATATTTACAAATAGCTGTCTTGAGAGTATTAGTAGATGAAAATATTAGAGTGAGAGGAGAACAACTAGAGCAACAAGGAATTAAACCTATTGATGCACTTCATGTAGCTTGTGCAGAGGCTTCCCAAAGTAATTATTTTATTACTTGCGATCGGAGGTTAATCAACCGATGCCAAGATTTATCAATCTTGGTAATTAACCCGAATAATTTTATATTTGAGGTAGACAATGGAAATTAAAGTTATTAACGAACAAGAAAATTTACAAGAAGTTATGCAGGTCTTACTCAATCATTTAGAACCATCGAAGGTAATGAAATTTTGGGCAGCTTGTAAACTAGGTGAATGTGATTATTTGCAAGTTAAAGAAAAATTATTTGCTAAAGAAACGGTTGCCAGTTTATATGCCAAAATCAAAGAATATCAAGATGATGATAGTAAGCAATCGCTAGAATGAAGGCTATATTCCTGAATTAAAGTTTCAACTATGATAGCCTCACCCCAACAAAGCTATATTACTGCTGAAGAATACCTCCAAATGGAGGAACAAAGCGATATCAAGCATGAATATATAGACGGCTACATCTATGCAATGCCTGAAGTACTCGATCCACATGTTACCGTTGCTGGAAACCTTGCCGTTCTCCTCCGTAATTATGTGCGCGGCTCTGATTGTCGTGTTTACATCGCTGACATGAAAGCCAGAATCGAATCTCTGAATCGCTTTTATTATCCTGATGTGATGGTTACTTGCGCTCGACGAGATCGAGAAACGCCAGGTTATAAAAGATTTCCCTGTTTAATTGTCGAAGTTTTATCTAATTCTACCGAAGCTTTTGATCGGGGCGATAAATTCGCTGATTATCAAACACTCGAAAGTCTGCAAGAATATGTTTTAATTAATACAAAACGTCAGCGAGTTGAGTGTTTTCGACGCAATGAACAAGGGTTATGGGTTTTACAATCTTACACAGCAGAGCATCAATCATTTCGACTCAATAGCGTGGATTTTGAGGAAACAATGGCAACACTTTACGAAGATGTAGTTTTTGAATAGTTAATTATTATAGGGCATTCGACGCAATATTTAGTAAAATATATAACTGATAAGCCTTGAAAGCTTCCTTACTAGGCGGAAGCGTTGATGAAAGCAGGCACAATTGATTAAAAAAAGTTATGGCGCTCATAGTTCAGAAATACGGTGGTACATCTGTCGGTTCAGTGGAACGTATTCAAGCTGTTGCACAGCGTGTTTATAAAACTGTTCAAGCTGGAAACTCTATTGTCGTAGTGGTTTCGGCAATGGGCAAAACCACCGATGGACTCGTCAAACTAGCTACTGAAATTTCTCCAAATCCTAATCGCCGGGAAATGGATATGCTGCTTTCCACTGGCGAACAAGTAACTATTGCCTTACTCAGTATGGCTTTGCAGGAACTCGGACAACCTGCAATTTCCATGACTGGCGCTCAGGTAGGAATTGTTACTGAAGCCGAACACAGCCGCGCTCGGATTTTGCATATTGAAACTACTCGCCTAACTCGCCACATAAATGCAGGTAAAGTAGCTGTAGTAGCAGGCTTCCAAGGTATCTCTAGCGTTGGAGAGATGGAAATTACGACTTTGGGTCGTGGTGGTTCCGACACCTCAGCAGTGGCGATCGCCGCCGCATTAAAAGCGAATTTCTGTGAAATTTATACAGATGTTCCAGGTATTCTCACTACAGACCCCCGCTTGGTTGCCGAAGCCCAGTTGATGGATGCCATCACCTGCGATGAAATGTTGGAATTAGCTAGCTTGGGCGCAAAAGTGCTGCATCCTCGTGCTGTAGAAATTGCCCGTAACTACGGTGTTCCCCTGGTAGTTAGGTCTAGCTGGACGGATCAACCAGGTACTTGGGTGACATCAGCCAAACCCCAAGGACGATCGCTAATCAATTTAGAAATTGCCCGTCCAGTAGATCATGTAGAATTTGACACCGATCAAGCGAAGGTCGCTTTGTTGCGCGTACCCGACAAACCAGGCGTTGCAGCTAGGTTATTTGGCGAAATTTCTCGGCAAAAAGTAGATGTAGATTTGATTATTCAATCAGTTCATGATGGTAATAGTAATGACATTGCCTTTACTGTCACCACACCAATATTAAAACGAGCAGAAGCAGTAGCAACAGCGATCGCCCCAGCACTGAGAAGTCCATCTAACCCCAAATCTGACGAAGCCGAGGTAATGGTAGAACATAACATTGCCAAAGTCAGCATCGCAGGTGCAGGAATGATTGGCCGTCCTGGTGTAGCTGCAAAGATGTTCGCCACATTAGCTGAAGCTGGCGTGAATATCCAAATGATTTCCACCAGCGAAGTGAAAGTAAGTTGCGTAGTCAATGCTGCAGAATGCGATCGCGCCGTCTTAGCACTCCGCACTGCCTTTGAAATAGAAGCAGGGGAGCAGGGGAGCAGGGGAGCAGGGGAGAGTACGTGCATAGATTCTCCTCTGCCCCTCCGCCCCTCTGCCCCTCTGCCTAATTGTCCCCCGGTTCGCGGTGTCGCCCTCGATTTGAATCAAGCGCGTCTTGCGATTCGCCAATTACCAGATCGTCCGGGGGTGGCGGCGAAGTTGTTTGGATTATTAGCGCAATACAATATTAGTGTTGATATGATTATCCAATCTCAGCGTTGCCGGGTGATTGATGGTGTTCCCAGACGAGATATTGCTTTTACAGTCTCGCAGATAGACGGGGAAAATGCCAAAAAAATGCTGACTCAAGTAGCGGCAGAGTTAGGATGGGGTGAAGTTGTTTTAGATAGTGCGATCGCTAAAGTAAGTATTGTCGGTGCAGGGATGGTAGGACAACCAGGCGTTGCCGCTAAAATGTTTGAAGCTTTAGCTCAACAACAAATCAATATTCAAATGATTGCCACCTCAGAAATCAAAATTAGTTGTGTTGTGGCACAAGAGCAAGGTGTTAAAGCTTTGCAAGCTATTCATGCAGCCTTTGAACTGGCTGGTAGCGAGAAATTTGTCGTGCCAGCGTAAAATCTGAATCAATAAGCTTTCACCCTAAATTCCTTTCCAAGCTTGCTACGGTGTACACACAAGTCCTAAAAACCTAGCTTGATAAGACTTTCCTCGTTCCCAGTCTCCGGCTGGGAATGCATTCATTGAGTCTCTGACTCAATGCCAGATTGGAGGCAGAGCCTCCACGAGGAGCATTCCCATGTTCTACATGGGAACAAGATAAACGAGATAAACGAGATAAATATACACGCCGTAGCAGCCGACGCATCGATCTCATTGGAAATTGCTTAATAAATAAATATTTATATTTTAAAATCATTAATAATAACACGTAAGCTATAATCGAACAATTTATCAGACTATAATTTGATATTGATGAATAGTCATTTACTAGATGGACATTATCAAATACTAAAAGTTCTCAATGATGGGGAAAAAGAGAAAACCTATCTAGTTGAAGATGTTAATCTTAATCACCAAGAATTTATAGTAAAGCAGTTATCTGTTCCTAATAGCAATCCTCAAGCTTTAACAATCCTAAGCCGCTTGTTTGCTAGTAAAGCAGAAACTTTAGAAAAACTCGGACAAGAACACGATAAAATTCAAAAGCTCATTGCTTCTTTTGAAGAAAATGAAGAATTTTATCTAGTTCAAGAATTCATACCTGGTAATCCTTTAACTGACGAAATAATCCAGGGACAACTTCTCAAGGAAGACCAAGTAATTAGTCTTTTGTCAGAGATATTAGAAACTTTGGTAGTTGTACATAGCTATGGCATAATTCATCGGAATATTACGCCAGCAAATATTATTCGCCGGGAATCAGATAAAAAATTAGTTTTGATTAATTTGGGTACTTTTAATGAAGCGATCGCTAATACTGTTGAAGATTCAGAGTATATGCCGATAGAACAAATTAACGGCAATCTTAAATACAACAGTGATATATATGCTTTAGGTATCGTTGCGATCGCAGCACTGAAAGGTTTACCTACAAAGGAAATATCTAATTTGCGAAGTCAGAAAAATAAGCTGACAGGTGAAATACTTTGGCGCGATAAAAATATAAAATGTAACAGAAAATTAGCAAAAATTATTAATAAAATGGTGCGTTTTGATTATCGGAAGCGCTACCAGTATGCAACGGAAGTTTTAGACGACCTGAAAAAGTTAATAAATGTTGATGACAATCGACAAAAACAGCATCAGAAAAAATTATTACTAGTTATAGCAGGGATAGCTGGATGTATTACCCTTAGTGTTGCAGCTTGGCAATTGAGATCGCCAAAACTTGTGAGTAATGCTCAAAAGACATTATACCAAGAGGGAGTGAATAAATATGAGTCAGGAAACTATGAAGGAGCAGTTGAAGATTTCAATCAGGTTATTGAATTAGATCCGCAAAACGCTTTAGCTTATAATCGGCGAGGTGATGCTTATTATCGATTAGGAGATTACGAGCAAGCACAAGCAGATTCTAGCCAAGCCATTTTACTTAATTCTCAAGATGCTAATGCCTATTTTGACCGAGGATTTGCTTTTTCGGCATTAGGCAAATACAAAGAAGCGATCGCAGATTATACTCAAGCAATTAAGTTAAATTCTAAAGACGCTTATGCTTACTATGGACTAGGATTAGCTCGTACTCAATTGAAGGATAATAAAGGTGCAATTGAAGATTTTAGTAAAGCGATCGCTCTTAAACCCCAGTATACCGAAGCCTACTTGCAACGAGGTATTCTCCACCGTCGCCTCAAACAAAGACTCGAAGCAATCCAAGATTTTGATAAAGTAATTAAGATTAATCCTAGCGATGCTAAAGCTTTTTATCAAAGGGGTTTAACTCAATCTATTAATAAACAAAAAGATGAAGCAATTAAAGATTACACAGATGCAATCAACATCAATCCCAAATACATAGAAGCTTATCTAAATCGTGGTGATATTTACAGCGATCTGGGAAATCAAGTAGAAGCTACTGAAGATTACAACACTATTTTACAGATCGATCCTAAATTTATTGCAGCTTATATTCACAGAGGTATTCACCGCTTTTCTTTTGGAGATTATAAAGGCGCTATTCAAGATTATACTGAAGCATTAAAACTAGATATTAATAATATAGCAGCTTACAACAACCGTGGTAACGCTTATCTGGAACTGGGAAATAAAAAAGCTGCAAATCAAGATTATTCACGAGCGATCGCAATTAATCCTAACAACGCCTTAGCCTATTATAACCGGGGTGTGATTCGCACTAAGCAGAAAAATAAACTAGGTGCGATCGCAGATTTCAAAAAAGCTGCAAAACTATTCCGACAGCAAGGCGAACAAGATAGTTATCAAGATGCACGGCAAGAAATTGCAATTCTGCAAAATAATTCAGCACCAGCGCCAACTACTCGCCTAAAATCTGGGAAAATAGAAAAAAATTGAGCTACCACTCAATATAGTATTGACTATCAACAGTCAAAACTCTTAGAGAGTGATTGTGCTATTTAAATGTGTTTTACTTTACAAATTTACGACTAGTACTTTATCAAACTAGTTTTAATGGTTTGTAGTAAGCACTTTAGTAATTATAAAACAAGGATTAAAGTCCGATTAATTACCATGAGTCACAGTATTTTTCCACGGCTCAATTAGGATTGCTATATGTTAATTCTCCTGACTTTTCATCAAGATAACCTAGAAATATTCAGCCATAGAGATGTCGATACAGTACTGAAAAGAATTGATGGTTCTCACAATATTTGGTTGCGCTGTGTTCACTTCCGCGATCGCACTGGAACAGCCAAGATTATCAAGCACTTTGGACTAAATCCATCTCGTGTTAACATGATTTTCAACCATTCCCCTGTAGGAATTGATGAAGACGTAGAAGATTGTTTATTTGACAGTTATGAAATCCTAAGTTCTCAAATAAAAAATAATGAGTTTGAGGTGGTGCGTGGCAACATTGTAGTTGGAAATAATTTTATCATAACTTTTGAAATCACAGAACTAAAAATTTTAACTATTTTAACTAATAATCTCCAAAAGCGAACTCTGGATATTCCAAAACTGGGAATTGACTATCTTTTTTATCTCATATTTAAAGACATTTTAAATAACTACGAAACTGTATTTACCTATATTTCTAGAAAACTTGATGATTTAGAAGATGAAGTTTTAGACAATTCTGGTGATGAATCAACGTACCAAAAAATTGCCACAATGAGGCAATCTACTCGTTCTGGACGACGTAATTTTCAAAGCATCAAGTTACTTATGGCGATTATGGATAATGAAGATTTCCAATGGATCGGTCAGCCAGTAAAAGAACTATTCAATCAAGAATTGGTTCATCACGTTGATAAACTCTGGCAAGAATATCAAGCTATAAGAGCCTGGATGTCAGAATTAATGGAAATTCAACGCGATAATATTGCTAGTAAAACAGGCGAACGAATTAATCGCCTGACTATCTTATCAACCATCTTTTTGCCAATAACTTTTATATCTGGTTTCTATGGTATGAACTTCAAAAATATGCCGGAATTAGAACAACCTTTAGCTTACCCTGTGGTAATTTGTATGATGGCATTAATTGTGATTGGCAGTATTGCCTATGCGAAAAAACAACGTTGGTTGTAGTATTTATAAAGTTACGAATAAAAAATTATAGATTTATTAAAAAAATCCTTTATTTGAGCCTGTCGGTGCAGAGAAAACTTTCATTAAGTAGACTGAATCAACCCTAAATCAACAAAAAAACGTGAATTTACCATTGATTATTCGTGCTGAAGAACACAACGAGAAAACAGCAATTGTGACAACGGACGGAGCATTTACCTATCGGGATTTGCTACACACTTCCAGTCAAATAGCAACAAATCTTCTTCAAAATACAGAAGATTTACAAGAGCAGCGAGTTGCCTTTCTCATTCCGCCTGGGTTTGAGTATGTAGCCACTCAATGGGGAATTTGGCGGGCTGGTGGCATAGCTGTACCTCTGTGTGTTTCCCATCCACGCCCAGAATTGGAGTATGTAATTACTAATTCTGGAGCATCGATTATTATTGCTCATCCTAATTTTGAGGGTATACTGCAATCGCTCGCCCAACAATACAATTTACGATTTATCCTTACCTCAGAAACGCTTCCATTTAATGTTAGTCGCCTCCCAGAAGTAGATATCGCTAGACGCGCTTTAATTCTCTACACTAGCGGTACAACAGGTAAACCCAAGGGTGTAGTTACAATTCACCAAAATATTCAAGCGCAAGTGACTAGCTTAACTACCGCTTGGGAATGGACATCGGACGATCGTATTTTGCATATCCTGCCACTACATCATATTCATGGGATTATTAACGTACTCACTTGTGCATTATGGGCTGGCGCGGAGTGCCATATATTGAGCAAGTTTGATGTCGAAACCGTTTGGAGGCGAATTTGTGACGGTGACTTAACCTTATTTATGGCAGTACCAACAATTTATGTAAAGTTCATTGCGGCTTGGGAAACTGCCTCTAAGGAACGCCAAAAAATTATGTCGGCAGGCTGTGCTAAAATGCGCCTGATGGTTTCTGGCTCGGCAGCATTACCAGTTCAAGTTTTAGAAAAGTGGCAAACCATCAGCGGCCATTTTCTGCTGGAACGCTATGGTATGACTGAAATTGGCATGGCGTTATCGAACCCTTTACACGGTGAACGATTATCTGGATATGTGGGAAAGCCTTTACCTCAAGTTGAAGTGAGATTAGTAGACGAGAACGGAGAGTTAGTTCCAGCCGGAACACCAGGAGAAATCCAAGTTAAAGGTTCTGGAGTGTTTTTAGAATATTGGCAAAACCCCGAAGCAACCGCCAAAGCTTTCCAAAATGGCTGGTTCCGTACTGGAGACACCGCCGTAGTTGAGAACGGTAACTACCGAATTCTGGGACGGATGAGTGTGGATATCATCAAAACGGGAGGGTATAAAGTTTCCGCTTTAGAAATTGAAGAAGTACTGCGATCGCATCCAGATATTCAGGAATGTGCAGTGGTTGGGGTTACTGATTTAGAATGGGGCGAACGGGTGTGTGCCGCCTTAGTATTGCAAGGCTCACAACCTTTAACATTAAAAGCTTTCAGGAATTGGGCAAAAGAGCGATTGGCGGTTTATAAAGTGCCAACCCAAATTTTGATAGTTGAAGAATTACCGCGTAACGCGATGGGGAAAGTGACTAAGCCGACGGTGGTTGAGCTATTTTGCTGATAGCGATTGTCATTAGTCATTGGTCATTGGTCATTGGTCATTAGTCATTTGTGTTTCTAAGGACAAATGACTAATGACAAAGGACAACCCTCTCTTGAAAGAGACGCTGCGCGAACATTAGTTGATGTGCAAGCTTAGAATCTGACAAATGAGGTGAAATCGATTTATGAGTGACTTAATTTTTCTACCTGCTCATCAACTTGCTCAGATGATTCGCGATCGCCAAGTCTCTGCTGTCGAAGTGTTCGATGCTTACCTGGCGCAGATTTATAAACACAACTCAAAGCTGAATGCGATTTGCACCTTAGACGAAGACAATGCTCGTACCAGAGCAAAGCTTGCAGATGAAGCTTTAGCTAGAGGAGAACACTGGGGCGCTCTGCACGGTGTCCCTGTAACAATCAAAGACATTTTTGAAACAGTAAGACTCCGTACCACAGCAGGTTACATTCCTCTTAAAGACTACATTCCTCAACAGGATGCCACCGTTGTTGCCAGATTGCGGAAAGCAGGAGCCGTTATTCTGGGAAAAACCAACATGGCAGAACTGGCTGGTGATTTTCAAAGTACAAATTCTCTGTTTCCACGGGTAAATAATCCCTGGAATCTTGACTATACAGCAGGTGGCAGTTCTGGAGGTAGTGCTGCTGCTGTTGCAGCCGGACTTTCAGCATTAGATATAGGTAACGATATTGCAGGTTCCGTGCGCCAGCCTGCAACTTTTTGCGGTGTGTATGGCTTAAAGCCAACAGATCGCCGTATTTCCACCGCCGGAAGTATCCCTGAAGTACCGGGAATGCCGCTGTGCTTGCGACAAATGTTGACTATTGGCTGTTTTGGGCGATCGCTCGAAGATATTCGCCTTTGTTTCTCGCTGCTCGCTGGTGCGGATCTGCGTCGCCCAGATGTGCCACCGATTCCCCTTGATACTCCATCAGGCAAGTCTTTGCAGGATCTTAAAATTGCTTGGATTGATGAATGGGTAGAGGTTCCCGTTGCTGCGGAAATTCGAGGTGCAGTACAGACAGTGGTGCAAAAACTTGCTCAAGCAGGTACTCATGTTGAACGCTGGCTTCCCAAAGATTTTGATTTATCGACAGTGTGGAACCTCTGCGGGCGGATGGAAGCATACATCAACAACTACGCCCAACCAAAAGATCGCTATAATGTGCTACGCAGCTTAGAGTTACTCTTTCGCACGGCAACTCAAGGCGACAAAAAATTGCGAAAATTGGGGAATTTCAGCAGCTTTCTGCCAGAACTTTTAAATCCTAGCTTAAGAGGATATTTTGAGACACTCACCGAGCGCGATCGCTTCATTGCCCAAATCGATGAAGCTTTAGAAGCGTGGGATGTATGGCTCACTCCTGTGACAGCAACTCCTGCATTTACTCATTGTCCGGCTTGGAGCGCTATTGATATAGACGACAAATCCTATCCTCATGCGGTGGCAAACGGATCCTACACTATGCCATTTAATCTCAGTGGTCATCCGGCGGTGGTGATTCCGATTGGGCAAACTCACAATGGCTTACCGATTGGAATCCAAATTATTGGCAAGCGATGGCGCGAGATGGAGTTGCTAGCGATCGCTCAAGAACTTGATAAAGTGGTTGGTGATTTCCGCCATCCATTAGGCTATTGAGGAATGGCAGTTTTTGGGCTTTACAAGCGTGCCATTCCACGTTAAGTCTTGATGCCGGATACGAGTTGCCAACCCTTTGTACACCCTACGAACTAATGGGAGAGTAGATATGTGGAAAGATGAAATTCTTGAAGAGATTTATAGAATAGACCTCTTGCAAAAGTCCCTAATACCCCACCCCCAACCCCTCCCCGCTAGGGGGGAGGGGAGCGTGTTAGCAAATGCGGGGTGGGGTTCTTTATTTTTTATTTATGCAAGAGGTCTAATTAGAGAAGAACATGCAAAGGCTTTCAACTACGATTTACAAGCAATTTGTGATGATTTGCGACAAAAACAAGCTGTAAGTAATCGGCAGATCATTTCACAGCCACTCAAACAACCCAGTCGCCGAAATAACAAATGAGTACTCCGAAATAGCAAATGAGTACTCCGAAATAACAAATGAGTACGCCGAAATAGCAAATGAGTACTCCGAAATAGCAAATGAGTACTCCGAAATAACAAATGAGTACGCCGAAATAGCAAATGAGTACTCCGAAATAGCAAATGAGTACTCCGAAATAGCAAATGAGTACTCCGAAATAACAAATGAGTACTCCGAAATAGCAAATGCGTTGGCGTAGTCCACCGCAGCCATCGCCTCTACCCTATTTCCCACCCCTTCGGTATTTTCGGCGGACACCAAAAGAGGTTTTTGCTAGACACACCAAGGGATTCTAGAATTCCTCGCATCACCTCTGTGCAGTACATCCAGTGTCCCAAATCGTCATACATGCGATCGGGATTAAACTCGACATTGTAATGCAGCACATTGGGAAGGTCTAAAAACTCATCATCGCTTTGGGGAGAAAGAAGCAAGAGATGAAATGGTTTCCCCTGGCATTGTTTTTCCAGCTTGTTGACTAAATCTAACACACCACCGCGATCGCTAATTCCTGTGCGAACAAAAAGCACTTTGTCGCAGTGCCGCAGTGCGTACCAAAACCTTTCAGCGCGTGCTGTGTAACGAACGCGCATCCGTTCATAGACGGGAGACATATCTTGAACAGCGTTGTCTGTCTCCTCAACTTCATGGGCAAAGGATAAACCCGACCATTTACCGTGGTATATTCTACCTGCATCAGGGCTGTAATGCAGAAAAGCAGGGTTCCACATATCATCAAAACCGGTTTCGATCGCATCCGCAACATCTGCAATATTAGTAGTGCGCGTTAAATCAAACGGAAAGGCGGGGCCATCGTACTCCATTTTATACAACATCATCCGGACGGCACAGCGATCGCCAAGGGGAAGAATTGCCACACGGCTGATATCTGATAACTCACATTTGTATTGGAAAAATACCGCAGACTTAGGTGGTGCTTTTACCCGGCTTTCTAGCCCATCTTTACCAATCATCATTGTGCGAAAAGGGACATCGGGATAAAGCGGATCTTCATAAACACCCGATGGCATGGCTTTAAGGGCATTGCAAACTTCCGTCCACATCGGCTGAATGTTGTACTCGCTGTCTGATTCGTTGATTATCCAGAGGTGGCGTTCATCTGCTTGCAAAATCCCCAAATGTCCGTCATAGAATAAAACGTTGTTCGGCGAAAAGAGATTAAAGGCGGGACTATATTCTAAATCGGTATTTGGAGGGATATTTATTGTAGTTGCGATCGCGCCATCCTCTACAACGAAGAAGGGGAGCGTTCCTGGTTGGGTATCCTTGGCAATGTAAATACCTGGTATCAACCCAGCCTGACTTTGCAGTGCAGTTTGTAGTTCTTGCCAATAGGGAGCGATCGTGTAGCTGTATTGCGATCGATTAATAATCCGTAAACGCTTCTCTTCGATACAGACAGAAACATTAAAGCCCACATTATCAAAGTAAATGGGAAATTCATTCGGCTCGCGGAAGCGTTGTTTTTCTGCTAATTCGTCTTTGTCGATATCGAATAATTGCTGGTCGATCTGCTGATACATGAGGCTATGACCTACTGTATTCGGGTGAGCCGGATCGAAGGATGTCCCCGCTTTCCATTTTCCTTGTCCATCATCTATAGCAGCCAACCAATCCAATACAGGTACGCCCCAACTTAGCATCCGTTTGTGTGTGTCTTGAATCAGCCAGTAATGTTCCAGAGAATAATCACCATTGGGATAGACACCGCCCAGAATTGGAATAGCTCCGATGTCGCGCGTCATTTTCACAAGTTGCTGCAAGCCACTTTCAAACCGTCGCTGTACTGCTCGTCGTTCGTGAGGGGAACAGTAAGCTAACCCTTCGTTACCCAGAGATAGGGCAATGATAACGATATCCGGTTTTTCTGGGGTGACAAACCAGGGGAATCGAGCGATCGTTCTGCTGACATTCGCTCCCACCTCCGACACATTCACCAGTTTATGCCCATATTTTTGCTGTAAAGCTTGTGCCAACTGCCAAACCCAACCTTTCAAAAACCAGGCTTTATGACCTAATGCAACCGAACTACCAATGACTACGATTTTTAAACCTTCAGGCTCTCGATCCAGGGGAATTTTAACAGCAGGCTTCTCAATATATCCAAACGGATAAGCTTGTAAATAACCTAATGCGCCATCATCCACAATAATTGTGCTGGCACGATCTTTAGAATCGATTGGAATCCAACGGTTTGTATCTAGTAAGCTCTCCCATTGGGCGTTGCCATTGACATCGAATAGCACATACTTGTATTCAACTCTCTGTTGACCGCCTGACTCTTGAATGTCAATTTCATCTGTCCACCATAAAGGATAGCGATCGCCACTTGTACGCAGATGAACACATTTACTAATATCCCACAATCCCAACTCTGGAGTAGAACCCACCAGACCAATGGATTCGCCCGTTTGAGTGTATGCATTGATCTCGAATCGATACATAGAGTTTATCCTGATTTAGTGAGGACAATACCAAACGGCCGGCTGAATCCTGAAACCTGCTTTGAGAATATCACATAGAACTCTTCAGATTCCGGTATTAATCTTTTTAAGTATACTCAAGTTCTGATTTACATCACTCAAAGCTATAGCAGGCAAGCTTTTCAAAAATAAAATCGGCTCTTTATAGAAGAATCTTATACTGATTAAATAGAATTTATTGTATTAAAAGTAATAACACAATTAAGAACAAATCAAAAAAAGGATAAGATTAAGTTAAATTGGTTCTATCGCTCTCTTTTATATAGTTAGAGCCAGAAAAGCATTTTTACGTAAGTGTTACAAATAGTTTCAATTAAAATTAATACTTGCCGAATAATTTTTAGCAATAATAAGTTAAGCGAGTTGAGATTTAGCTCAGTATGGATAACTTACCTCAAAACGATTCTAGCTCCCCTGCTGGGGGTGGTTTACCTGTAATTCAGTATTGGGTAGAAAAAACTCTCTCATCACAAGGATTAAAATTATGGCAAACTCTCAATCATAAAAGTGCATGTTTATCCTGCGCTTGGGGCACGGGTGGACAAAAAGGAGGGTTTGTTAATGAAGCGGGAGAATATTTACAACGCTGTGCTAAAAGTGTAGAGGCGATCGCTGCGGAATTGCAACCAGGAATTAAGCGAGATTTTTTCCGAGAAAAAAGCATTAGTGAATTACAAAAACTGACTTCTCAAGAATGCGATTCCTTGGGTAGATTAAGTTATCCTCTGATTCTCAGATCGGGTTCATCCCATTATCAACGTATAAGCTGGGAAGAAGTCTACCAGATCGCTACACAAGCCTTTAATTTCCCACCAGCACGAATTGCTAGTTATAGTTCTGGACGCTCATCTAATGAAGCTGCTTATTTACTACAATTATTAATGCGATCGCTAGGTAGTAATAATCTAGCAGACTGTTCAGATTTGTGTCACGCACCCTCAACAGTAGGGTTAAAAAAAGTTTTCGGCTCAGGTACATCGATGGTGAGCTTAGAAAACCTAAAACATAGTGATTGTATAGTTTTAATTGGTTCTAACGCCCCTGCAAATCATCCAAGACTGATGAATGAATTGATCGAATTGCGGGAAAGAGGCGGGAAAGTAATTATTATTAATCCCCAAATTGAAATCGGTTTAGTTAAATTTGCGTCTCCTGCATTTCCGATCAAATCTTTACTCACAGGAGGTTCTGATATATCTTCTTTATATTTACAACCAATTCCTGGTAGTGATGCTGCATTATTTGTAGGTTTGCAAAAATCTCTGATTGAACAGAATTTAATTAAAATAGAATATCTTAAATCCTATACACAAAATTGGCAAAATGTTGTAGATTACGCTAATAATATATCGTGGGATAACATTACTAGCACCTGTGGCTTATCCCAAGAAGAAATCACAGCAACAGCTTATATAATTGGTAAATCAACGCGTGTAGTTTTCGCCTGGGCAATGGGAATAACTCAACACTCTAACGGCGTGGATAATATTTTTAGTATTGCTAATACAGCCTTAATTACAGGTAACGCTGGTAAAATTGGTGCTGGAACAATGCCCATTCGAGGACATTCCAATGTGCAAGGCTTTGGTTCAATGGGTGTTACTGTAAACTTGCGAGAAGAAATCAAACAAGCACTATCTCAATTATTAGGAACAACTCTAAGTGAAACTCCTGGCTATCATACCCGTGACTTAATCGCAGCAGCAGAATTAGGAAAGATAGATACACTGTTTTGTTTAGGAGGTAACTTGTATGCAGCTAACCCAGATTTACAGCAAGCGAAACAGGCACTCTCGCAAATAGAAACCATATTTTATGTAGCTACTAAACCAAACTTAGGACATTTCCACGGATTAGCGAAACAGCAAACTTTAATATTACCTGTATTCAATCGTTTTGAAAATCCTCATAAAACAACAACTGAATCAGGTAATAATTTTGTACGGTTAAATGATGAAGGTAAAAGTCATTTAAAAGCGCCTAATGCCGAGCTAATTTCGGAAATAGAATTAATCACAGAAATTGCTCATCGTTTACATAGTCAAACACCGATAAATTGGCGTAAGCTGCAAGATACGACTTATGTTAGAGAATTAATTGCTAAAACTATTCCTGGCTATGAGAAGATTGGCACAATTGACCAAAGCAAGCAAGAGTTTATCATTGAAGGGCGGATTTTGGATGAACCGAAATTTCCCACACCTGATGGTAAAGCACAGATGTTTGTCACGCCTTTACCGCAATTATCAGTACCAACTAAAGCAGCGTTTGGTGTAGCAGAAAATCAGCCAGGAATTGTGGTAATTTTAGGAACAGGACGCAGCTATGGTCAACATAATACTGTAGTTTATCGCAGTGAAGATAAATATCGAGGTATGCCTCATCGTCACTGTATTTTAATGAATTCTCTAGATGTCAAAAAAGCGGGATTCCAGGAGCATCAGCGAGTAATAGTGAAAGGAGATCGAGAAGAATTAGACAATATTGAAATTATTTGTGGGGCGATTCTTGAAGGTGTAGCTTTTATGTTTTATCCTGAAGCTAATGTTTTATTTAAAGCAAACATTGATCCGCAAAGCGGTACACCTGCTTATAAAAGAGTTCCAGTTTGTATTATAGGTTCTCGACTTCTTTAAGAGGATGTCTGAAAACTTTTTGGTGTTGTATTTGAGACTTGTAGATCCCCCTAAATCCCCCTTAAAAAGGGGGACTTTGATTCCGGTTCCCCCCTTTTTAAGGGGAGCCAGCGCGGTCTTGGGGGTTTCCCCCATGAGCGACTGGCGTGGGCTAGGGGGATCAAGCGAAATATTTAATACTTCTCAGACATCCTCTGAGAACAGGCGAATCCAGGCTTTGAGTTTTTGTTGTTCGTAGACATCAGTTAAATTATTGAGAGTAAATTGTAAGAAATAAACTCATTACCCGTTGTTTCAGAAGAGTTTAAATGCCTATTCCACAATCAGTTTTGTTACTACTTAACTGGAATGTGTCTGAATACAAACATCATAAAAACATAAATAAATATTAATATCTTAATAGTTATATATAAGTTAAGAGTTAAATAATCTTAGGAGAAATAAAAATACCTGGGATTTGCATCGGCAGTTGTATTTGCCAGATAGAGTGATGCAGATCCTCTCTAAACCTAAAATAACAATTTTTTAGCTGGTCGTGGCAAACATCGTGAGTCGATGACTGCCCAGAAACCTTGCGTTTGAACATGAAGGGAGCAACAATGAGTAGTAATCTAGCCATCAAACTGCGCTCTGGAACTCAACAAGCCCACACCTCAGCAGAAAATGTGGCATTCATGAAATGTTTTTTGCAAGGAGTTGTGGATAGAAACTGCTTCGCAAAGTTCTTAAGCAACTTGTATTACGTCTACAGCGAACTAGAGGCGGCATTAAAGAGCCATAGAGAGCATCCTGTGATTAGTGCGGTTTACTTTCCTGAACTTAATCGCCAATCCTCACTTGAAAAAGACATGGTGTTCTATTATGGGGATAATTGGAGAGAGCAAGTTACAGCCTCACCTGCTGCCCAGAGCTACATTGAGCGCATTCGGGAAATTTCTACTAGTGAACCAACCTTATTGCTAGGTCATGCCTACACTCGCTACATGGGCGATCTTTCTGGGGGTCAAATGCTACAAAAAGTTGCTCAGTCAGCCCTAAAGCTTTCTGGCTATGAAGGCACATCCTTTTACAACTTTGAGCAAATTCCTGACAAAAAGGCATTTAAGGATAAGTATCGTCAGGCATTAAATGCATTACCCGTTGATGATATAACAGCAGAACGGATTGTTGCAGAAGCTAATAATGCCTTTGGGTTCAATTTAAAGATGGCTCAAGAGTTAGAGGGAAGTTTAATTAAAGCACTCGGTCAAGTTCTTTTTAATAGCCTCACTCGTTCTCAAAATTCAGGTAGCACTGAAATAGCTGCGGCTAATTAATTTTGTCATTTGTCATTTGTCATTTGTCATTTGTCATTGGTTATTTGTCATTTGTCATTGTGCACAAGAGGCAAAGGGAAAAACTTACTGTATACTTCTCCCCTGCTCCCCTGCCTCCCCTGCTCCCCTGCTCCCTATTAATTACTCCCTTCATTTATTGGAAAGCAACTCAATGGTTTTTCTATTACCTGGTGTTAAGTTCGATCTGGATCTGATTCAAAAGTACGATACTCGCGCACCTAGATATACCAGTTACCCGCCCGCTACAGAGTTAAGCGAAACATTCACTGAAACTGATTTTAAGGCCGCGATCGCCGCCTCGAATCAACGCAAAACCCCTATGAGTTTGTATTTCCATATCCCTTTTTGCCAAAGTGCTTGCTACTTCTGCGGCTGTAATACAGTAATTTCCAACAACAAGAATATTGCTAAACCCTACGTGGAGTCTTTGGTTCAAGACATTAAAAACACCGCAGCTTTAATCGATTCCGATAGAAAAGTGCTGCAAATCCACTGGGGAGGTGGTACTCCTAATTATTTGGAGCGTCACCAAGTAGAATTTTTATGGAAAAATATCAATCGCTATTTCAACATCGATCCCCAAGCAGAAATCTCAATTGAGATTAATCCCCGCTATATCGATAAAAACTACATTTTCTTTCTGAGACAGATTGGATTTAACCGCATTAGTTTTGGCATTCAGGATTTTAATCGCCAAGTTCAAGTAGCTGTCAATCGTGTCCAGCCAGAAGAAATGCTCTTTGATGTCATGAGTTGGATCAAAGAAGCTAAGTTTGAAAGTGTGAATGTAGACCTAATTTATGGTTTACCTTATCAAACACGTGAGACATTTCAAGAAACGCTGAAAAAAACGATTGAATTAGATCCTGACCGAATTGTTGTCTTTAATTTTGCTTATGTGCCGTGGCTAAAACCGACGCAAAAAAATATTCCTCAAGAGGCGCTACCGCCAGCACAGGAAAAGTTAGAGATTCTGAAAATGACCATTGAAGAATTGACGAATAACCAATATCTATTTATTGGGATGGATCATTTCGCTAAAACTAATGATGAACTAGCGATCGCTCAACGCAATGGTTCTCTTAAACGCAATTTTCAGGGCTATACTACCCACGCCGAGACAGAATTATTTGGTTTTGGTGCAACATCTATCAGTATGTTAGAAGATGCTTATGCTCAAAACCACAAGGAGTTAAAAGATTATTATCAAACACTGGCAGCAGGTAGTTTACCTGTTAGCAAAGGTATCAAACTCACTCAGAATGATATTATTCGACGAGATGTGATTATGGGTATTATGTCTCATTTTAAGCTTCATAAGCAAGATATTGAAAACAAATATCATATCAGTTTTGATGAATATTTTTCTGAGGAACTAGAGGCGTTAAAACCACTAGAAGCCGATGGTCTAGTCAGTTTATCAAAAAATCAGATTCAGATTACCGACATCGGGAGATTACTAGTAAGAAATATTGCCGTTATCTTTGATACTCATACAAAAACGCGAGAGACAAAGTTTTCTCGAGCTATTTGATATCGCTTCTGCAAGTATTTACCACATATTATCTCCTCAATCTACCTTAAAAATAAAAATTGAGGGGATATTATTAAGACTATAGCAATCCGATTTTATTTTTGAACTTATTTGTGTGGTGCATGAAGCGCAGCGCAAGCGCGATCGGCAGTCAAAAAACAATTGGAATAAAGTTATTAAATAAAAAATTCCAACAAAAAACGTAGTTATTTATATTTATTTATGACAAAATTCTCAACAATATTGTGAATAAATATTTTTCATACATCCCCAAAAAGTTAGATGCAAATGTTATGCCTTAAGGTAGAGATAAAATAGAGTAGATTGATTAGTCAATAAAAAGTTAGTTTTAGGGATAATAATTATGTCCATAACTAGATGTTTTTAATGACTTCTAACTTAAATGTGCAAACACTTTTATTTAAAATTAAGATATAGAAAACGCGAATTCTCATTAAATCTGAAATATAAGTATTGTGTATAACTTTTGGATTTAACATTTACCCCATCTGGTAGAAATAATTTGTAATTAGAGTTGATAGCTTAGATATTAAGTGAGTGAGATTGTTGAGGCGGTTATGAGTATTATTGCTTGGATAGTTTTAGGACTTTTGGCAGGTGCGATGCCTACGGCGGGCTTACGCCTACGCTAAAGCTATTTATCCTGCTTCTCAAGGCGGCGGAATTCTCTCCACAATGATTTTGGGTATCATTGGTGCTTTCGTCGGTGGAACTTTATTTACCTTGTTAAGAACAGGAACTCTGCAAATTACTGCGGCTGGCGCTGGTTTAACTCTTCCTGGTATATTAGTGGCTATGCTTGGTGCAATTGTTGCTATTTATCTATGGGGATTAATCAGAAAAAGCAGCAATGCATAATCGCTGATTGGCAGTTATCAACCCTGAGATAACTACTGAAATTTTTCAATCTTTTAGTTCACCAGTTTAAGAAGCTAAAAAACATCAAATTAGCTCTATCTGGAAAAAGACTAAAAGATAAATCAATTCATTCTGAAACATCATAACCTTGGGAAGTGTAAATCTATGTTTTTCCACAAAAAAGAGCCTATTCATGCAGTTAACGTAAGTGAACCAAACCCCCGTTTTGCTCAATTGTTACTAGAGCAGTTTGGTGGAGCTACTGGAGAACTTAGTGCAGCACTTCAATATTGGGTTCAATCATTCCATGTCGAAAATGCTGGCATTAAAGACATGCTCCAAGACATTGCAATTGAGGAATTCAGCCATTTAGAAATGGTTGGTAAACTCATTGAGGCTCATACTAAAAATGTAGATCAAACAGAGGCTTACAAGAGTACTCTTTTTGCCGTCCGAGGAATTGGACCTCATTTTTTAGATAGCCAAGGTAATGCTTGGACTGCAAATTACTTGAATGAAGGTGGAGATGTAGTGCGTGATTTAAGAGCTAATGTTGCAGCTGAAGCTGGCGCTCGTCAGACTTACGAAGAATTGATTAAGTTGGCAACCGATAAAGGAACCCAAGAGACTTTAGTCCATCTGTTAACACGAGAAATTTCTCATACTCAGATGTTTATGAAAGCTCTAGATTCGCTAGGTAAGTTGACAGATCCATTCTTTGGTAATATTAAGCCAGATGAAACTGTTGCTCTTTATTACAACCTGTCTACAAACGGAAATAGTCAAGATGAGCGTGGCCCTTGGAATTCTGAGCCAACATTCAAATACATTGCTAATCCGCTAGAAAGCCACTCTTAATTGCATAGCTTGATTTTGAGTAAAGAGATGATTGGGAGATTATAAAAAAATCCCACTCAAAAAGTAAAGTCGCTTATTTGCTCACCTGATTTAGCAAATTTTAGGCTGTTTCACTACATCTAGCAGGCAAAAATATTCCCGACTTTTCTAATAAGTCGGGAATTTTCGCTGAGTATTTGGCTATTACACCAATTAAAAATAGCTATAGCTATAGCTATAAATATTCAGAAACACTGAAAAATTCCTAGCGATCGCTTCTTCAATTTCTACCTCGATATTTCTGACTTGAGAAATTAATTCAACTAAAACTCCGGAGATTAACTTGTGATTGTCAACGCTACATCAAATGGTTGGGAAGTCATTTATCATCGTGCCCATGCTTTATTAGCAGCTGAACTGGCTGGACAATGGCGATGTAAAGATGCTCCAGTAAGATTATATGAAACAATAGCTGCAATTTCTCATCACGACGATCTAGAAAAAGAGTGGGAAGAAGATATTCTAAGTGAAGCGGGTGCGCCAAAGGACTTCATGCTTTCCACAAATGCCGATTTAGATGCAGGTGTCGATAAATTGGCTAATTTGGCAAAGAATGCCCTTTACCGTGGACGATGGGTAGCTCTATTAATTTCCATGCACATCAGCTGTTTAAATGAGCCAAGCCGGGGTAAGTCTTCAAAATTAGACAAACTTTTAGACGAGCAACTTCAAAATCAGCAACGTTGGCGCAAAGAATTGGGCATCAAAAAGGAGGAAGTTGATGCAGCTTATGCATTTATGCAATGGTGCGATCGCCTTTCGCTTATTCTTTGTCAGCAAAAACTACCTGAAGATGAGCGGTTTTTAGAAATTAGCAAGGGCCCTGAAGGTGAGCGCTATGACATCATGCAGCGCAGTGATAACTTGGTTGTTGTCAAACCCTGGCCCTTCCAAGAGGAGAAATTCACGGTCAGCATCGAAGCTTGCGACCTCTCTGAGGTAAAATTTCAGAGTAGCACCGAATTAACTCAAGCGCTACAACAAGCCCCAATCAAGGTACTAGAGTGGAAATTTGTTAAGAGTTAGATGCATAAAGCTTACAGCTATTTTGCTGAAAATAGCTGTAAGAAAACTAGGTTATGCGATCGCACTTTTGTGTCAAATCCCTACATATTTTGGCAATGATTACGGCTATTACAGGGGGTCATAGTGTGGATATAACCCAAGCTGTTGAAATGCAAAAAGTCGCGATCGCATTTAGCCCTTAAGGCGTGAAGTCAGTTTTAATTATTCTAATTTTTATCTAAAGATGTAGTTTTAAGGCAGATTCTTATTACTTATGATAGTTTCTTTAAATCATTGGGATCGGTGAAAGTAAATATACTTAATAACTGAGGTTCAAAGCATGGACTCAACAGGTAAGGTTCAAACTGTGGACTCGTCCTGGTCTCTTCCACTGCCGTTGAAAGAGTATGCAATGAGCCGAGTAACTGTCTACTATTATAGCGACAGATGGGTTCCAATCAAATATTGTTCTTTGGAAAAGGCAATTTTGCTTCACCAAAAGGCAAGTTTAGAAAGCAAGGAAATTTTTTTATTTCCTGCTAATGTAGACCCTAATCAATTCTCAAACTCTTTTAACTAAAATGCATTGAGGTAGACTATCTTTCCAACATCTTGGCAACAAATTAATCAGCTATAGAGGCGTACATATATATGTACGCCTATAATTGTAAATTAAGTTTGAAATGTGTGCCAACTTGAAAGCCAAAGGTGTGGCATCGCCATAAAATACAACTGCATTAGGTGGTCTAAGAGGATGAATGAACAAGTATTTTTGGTAATATTTAAGTATCAGAAACCTAACCCCCCTAGCCCCCCTTCCCTACAAGGGAATGGGGGTTTCAAAGCCTCTATGCGCTTGCCTAACGGCAGGCTGACGCCAACGGAGAGAAGTTTTGAAAGGGGTTTATAGTATACTTTGCAACTTTTCAAACAACCTCTAAAGGCTGTATTTACATCTCGTTAAAGATATTACTGCTTAGTGCTACGATTGCTAAGTCCAAATATATACACAATAAAAGTTGTTTGAGCTACTAAGATTCCTAGCGCTGTACCTCCAAGTGCTACTTGAGCTTGAAAACTTCCAAGTTCATCAAGCTTTCGATTTTCAATACTTACTCTAGGTTGTAGATTGAGTTGCCATCTTGCTGCTTCTGAGTTGGCGAGTAAACTCAGAGGTAGACTGAGAATATAGCCCAGAATCGTAAATCCTAAAGCTGTAGGAATAGTCAGCTTCAAGTTTTGAAATAGTAATGAGCGCATGGAACAAAAAATTAGCTAACTTTAAAAGTCTTACAACTATTTGAATAGTTATAAATATACCCAAAGGTTGGCATTTAGTATTTTGAAAGTTACATACAGAGTACGAATCGCTATGCACACCGATCCAGATATTCAGTAGTAAAGATATTGGATTGCTTCGGATATTAAACCAACCCAGAACGCAGTGCCACAACTGCTGCTTGCACGCGATCGTCTACTGCTAATTTATTCATAATCCCTCGGACGTGAGTTTTGATGGTGTTGGGACTGAGATAGAGTTTTTCGGCAATTTCTGGGTTGCTCAACCCGTCTACCATCAGCTTTAATACTTCTAACTCGCGCCCAGATAAGTTGGCGGTGTTGGTGGTGGGTGAAGGCGGTTTGAGATTGTCAATTACTCGCCGCGCAATTTGGGGATCGAGATAGGCTGCACCATCAACTGCGGCTGCGATCGCACTTAACAATCTTTCCACACTTGCACCTTTGATACAATATGCATCTGCACCGCTAGACAATGCCGCAATAATTTCTGTCTCCGTTTGATGAGATGTCAGCATCACTACATGAGTTGCTGGCAGTGCCGCCTTAATTTGCTGTGTCGCGGCAATGCCATCTAATCGCGGCAACCCAATATCCATAACCACCAAATCAGGTTTCAGTTGCAGTGCGGCTTGAACTCCCAAATAACCATCTTCAGCTTGTCCAACAATCTCCAACTGAGGATGAGCCATTAACGATTGCTCTAATCCCAATTGCATCATCGGATCGTCTTCGACAATTAACACGCGCAAGGGCGGAGCATTGACAGGTAAATTTAAGGGATAGCGAGTTTCTAAAGACATTTTTATTAATTATTTGTCATTTGTCCTTTGTCATTTGTCATTTGTTATTGAGTATGAGTCATTCTCTTTGTACCCCAATGCCCCATACCCCATGCCCAATGCCCCATGCCCCATGCCCAATTATTATTCTTCCACGCGATAGCCTAACTCTGCTAAACTAATCCGCGACTGTCGCCATTTTGGCTGGACTTTCACAAACAATTCTAGATAAACTTTGCCAGCGATTAATTTTTGAATTTGTTCGCGAGCTTCACTACCAATTGCTTTGAGCATTGCTCCACCTTTGCCGATGAGTATGCCTTTTTGGGAATCACGCTCGACGTTGATAGTAGCAAGTACGCGGGTAATGCTGGGAGTTTCTTCTACTAAGTCAATAGCGATCGCTACTGAATGGGGTACTTCTTCACGAGTCAATAATAAAATTTGTTCTCGGATCAATTCACCCATAATAAAGCGTTCTGGCTGGTCAGTTACCAAGTCTGGAGGATAATATAATGGCCCAATTTCTAAATGTTTAATTAATAATTCTTGAAGTTGCGGTAATCCGCTACTAGTCTTGGCAGAAAATTTCACGATTTCCCATTCATGGGATTGGGCCATTTGGGCGTAACTATCATCTAGAAACTGCGAATCAGCCGATTGTTGGTCGGTTTTGTTCATACCCAGAATTACTGGTGTTTTGCTGCGACTAAGCAATTCGGCAATGTAGCGATCGCCCGATCCACAAGCCACAGATCCATCTACCACAAATAAGACTACATCTACCGATTCAATGGCAATTTTGGCATTTTGCACCAAGACTTCGCCCAATTGATGATGGGGCTTATGAATTCCTGGTGTATCTACAAATATTAACTGCGCTTCTGGTGTAGTTAATACACCGCGCAAACGGTTACGTGTAGTTTGTGCTACTGGTGATGTAATGGCAATTTTCTGTCCTACTAACTGATTCATCAAAGTAGATTTACCGACATTTGGACGACCAACAATGCCGATAAAACCTGATTTAAACTCAGGAGGAGCCTGGGGGATTGTTACTTCTCCTGGAAAAGAGAAGTTGTAATTTTCAATACTAGTCACCTTTGGCTCCACCCTCATATTTGATAGCTGGGATAAATTGGTTTTTTCTTAGACACAAAATAGGCATAAAATTACCCTGGCATTTTTAGGGATTGCTTTTGCCGAGGTTTAATCTACTACTGGTTCTACACTTATATTTTACATCTGAGATCGCCTTAGTTATAGTATTCAGGATTCAGAATTTAGTAGTCAGAATTAAAAAAAAATAAACTCCAAGTTTACCTCATTTCATCGGCAATCATACCAAACCTACATAAATTATGACTTCTGGCTCAAGAGTTGCGGAATTTTTAGACTTTGTTTTGTTTTTAGATCCAAAAGAAACATAAAATTACTTTGGCATTAACAGGGAGGACTTTTGCTTAAGTTTAATCTGCTGCTAACTTTGGCTTAATTTTCATCGACTGCTTAACATATACATTTGGATCAAAATGTCAACAAAAAATGTGGGAGAACCCAAACGCATAGGAATTTTGACGAGTGGAGGTGATTGTTCTGGTTTAAATGCTGTGATTAGGGCTGTAGTAAATTGTGCTGTCAATACTTATGGCTGGGAGGTTTTGGGAATTCGTCAAGCGACTCTAGGATTAATGGCGCGTCCGCCACAATTCACCAAGCTGGAAGTCGATCGAGTTGACTCATTGTTAACTGCGGGTGGCACAATGTTGGGGACAACCAATAAAGGCGACCCTTTTGCTTTTCCAATGGCGGATGGAAGTTTATGCGATCGCTCCGAAGAAATTATTGCAGGCTATCATGAACTAGGTTTAGACGCTTTGATTGGTATTGGCGGCGATGGTAGCTTGGCAATTTTGCGTCGCCTAGCTCAACAAGGTGGTATTAATTTAGTAGGTATTCCCAAAACCATTGATAACGATATTGGCGTTACCGAACACGCCATCGGTTTTGATACAGCAGTAAATATTGCTACAGAAGCACTAGATCGGTTACATTTTACCGCTGCAAGTCATAGCCGAGTCATGATTTTGGAAGTAATGGGTCGTGATGCTGGACACATAGCAATAGCTGCGGGAATTGCGGGGGGAGCGAATGTAATTTTAATTCCCGAAATACCTTATACAGTTGAACACATTTGCCACAAAATCAAAGAACGCCAAGAAAAAGGCAAAAACTATTGTTTGATTATTGTTTCTGAAGCGGTTCGTACCCAAGGCGGCGAAAATGTGACAATTACCAATCGCTTAGGTCAATCTCGATATGGTGGAATTGGCGAATATTTAGCCGATGAAATTATTCAGCACATTGGTGTAGAAACGCGAGTCACAGTTTTAGGACACATTCAACGAGGTGGGACTGCTTCACCACTGGATAGATTAGTTGCAACAGCCTTTGGCGTAGCAGCAGTTAATCTGATTGCAGAGGGTAAATACGATCGCATGGTGACATGGCAAAATCGTCAAGTATTAAGTGTACCAATTACAGAAGCGATCGCTCAATATAGCGCTGTCGATCCCAATGGTACTTTAGTTAAAACTGCTCGTGGTATGAGTATTTATTTGGGAGACTGAATTCAGTGCTGAGTCAAGAGTGAGGAGTGAGGAGTGAGGAGTGAAGAGTTAAACAACTCTAAACTCCCAATGACAAATGACAAATAACAAATGACAAATGACCAATGACCAATGACCAATGACAAATGACAAATGACAAATGACAAATGACAAATGACAAATGACAAATGACTAACTAACAATTCCCAAGACAAATTCACCTTCATTCACAGCTTGATTTGTTGCGACATCATAAACTAATCCATCATGTTGACCGCAAACATCAATTACAGTAGGTAGTTGACCTTCTTTATTAAAACTGAGAATCTGATACAATTTTTCTCCAGCTTTTACAAAACTACCTAAAGCTATTCTCCATTGAATCATCCCACCTGCGATCGCATAATATTTTTTTCGGTTGCTGCTAGATGCAAAAGTCATCTCATGGATTTTTGTGTCACCTGATAAATCAGACATTTGGAGGACACCTTTTTGTGCTAAATAATTTTTTACACCCCGTACACCTTTAGCAACTGAATCAGGATTCATTTGCATTCCTGAGCCTAATTCTAGTGTCCAAGCTTCCACATCAAACTTGATTTCTCTACCCAACTCTTTAAAACAAGCTTCCAGCGCTAACCAAGGTTTGATAAAAGCTTCATCAAAAGCATCACCATCGTATTTATTAAGCAAGATTCCAAAATCGAGTAGAAAGTGTTTTGCACTGTCTTCTCGATTTCGGAAGTAATAAAGGTAGTCTAACGCTTGATTTGTAGAACTATGTAAATCAATTAAGTAGTCTGCATCTAAACTCAGGTTTTGTAACTTGTAGCCAAAAAGCTCAGTGTAGGGCACTGCACTAGGAGAATTAATTTTTTCTAAAATTTTCGCAAATTGTTGCTTAATTATAGTTAGATAGTTTTGTCGAACGACCTTTAGATCGATATGAAGTTGAGATTTAGTAAAAGCTACTAAATCATCAGCTTCTTTTTCGTAGTCCCAAAATATGCGATTCCAGTCTTTAGCTTCGTAAATGCAGTAACGTCCAGGGGAGAAGTGATGAGCGCGTTCATTCGTCCCCATTGGATTACAAACGGGAACTAGCCAAATTTCTCCAGTTAAATCTGTATCATTTATTGTTAAAAAAAACTCAATTAGCTGGTGAATAACGGCATTACCAGCAATTTCTGCACCGTGCAGATTAGATTGAATGTAAACCTTTTTACCAGGTTGAGCGCCGATGAATTTGTAAATTTGGAGAAAAAGGCGATCGCCCGAAGCCATTTGACGTAAAGGAATAGTCTCAATAACTGGCTGCATAAAACAACTCGGTGATGATTTGAGTAAATTATCGCTGTATCTGCACTAAAGTTGTCGGAAAATAAAATACAAGTGAAGCAATGATGTCTATCTACAATTGGGCTTTTCTTAAGCAGCTATCAAAAAGATTGGAATTTAACAACTAGCAACGCCGGTTAATTTGCACTCTACACCTGACTCACTGTAATTTATCTTTTTTTCTACCGCTTAGTGACAAAACAGGGTTACTCAAGCAATCCTCTTAGCTTTTACAGGAATCTCAATCACAAACTTGGTGCTTTGCCCCAGTGTGGAGTCACACCAAAGATTACCGCCATGCTTCTCGGTTACAATTTGATAGCTCATAAACAAACCCAGACCAGTGCCTTTACCAACGGGCTTGGTGGTGAAGAAAGGATCAAATAGTTTAGAGCAAATCTCTTCTGGAATGCCTACTCCATTGTCAGAAATCATAATCATCACTTGGTTTGTATCAATTTGACAAGTCTGAATCCAGATGGTATTGAGGTTGGCTGAAATGTCTTGGAAAGAACGCCCCTGATTAGATGCTTCTAATGCATCAACAGCATTGCTCAAAAGACTCATAAACACTTGATTAAGCGAACCAGCATCACATTCAATCAGTGGTAACTGACCATACTCTTTAATAACCTGGATCTGTGGGCGATGGGCTGTCGCTTGCAATCGATATTGCAAAATCACTAAGGTACTATCAATCCCTTGATGAATGTCTACCGCTTTCAATTCTGCTTCATCCAAGCGTGAGAAGTTCCGCAGCGATAACACAATAGTAGAGATGCGCTCAGTACCGATTTGCATAGACTCAAGCATCTTGGTTATATCTGACCGTAAAAAGTCCAGGTCAAGTTTATCCAATTCTGCGTGCAGGGCTTGAGGTGGATTTGGATAGTGCTGTTGGTAAGCTTGCAATGCTCTGAGCATATCTTGGATATACTCAGAAAGATAAATTAAGTTGCCATGAATGAAACTAACCGGGTTATTGATTTCATGGGCAACCCCTGCTACCATCTGTCCCAATGCAGACATTTTTTCACTGTGAAGCATCTGTAATTGAGTCTGTTTAAGCGTTTGTAGAGTTTGCTGAAGAGTCGTATTCTTTTCATTCAATTCTTCAGTTCTCTGCTGAACTCGAACTTCTAAAGTTTCGTTGGTTCTAGCTAATTCGGCAAAAGCTAAACGCAGCTTGGTTTGTGCTTGTGTTCGTTCTGCGATCGTCGCTGTCAGCACCAGAATTGTGAGTGTAATCACGCCAATAAACGATTGCAGTTGGATCAAAGATTGGTTGAGATCCTGACTCACAAAACCACCTTTGCCATTAACGGTTGCGATTACAGCGATCGCAGCCACAATAAAAGTGAACAGCGTTGCACCCGGTTGCCCCAGTCGAAAGGCAGACCAGATCAACATCGGAATCAACATATACTCCAAATGATATCCCCCACCAAAAGCAACTTTGCCGATGAGAATTACCAACCCCATCAAGATAACTGGCTCTACTACGATTAACCAGAATCTTAAACAGCGTAAGTCAGCTCTTAAATGTTGAATATAAGAGAGATTTTCACAATCCTCTGACGTTGAACTCAGGGATAACCATTGCCAGATTGGATGTTGGTTTTTTTGAATGAATTGCCCCCAACTAAGCAGAATCGGGGTGATAATAAAAATTCCCGAAACATTAGAAATCCACCAAGTTAACCAAACTGTCGCATACGCTGTCCAGGGAACTTTACCACTCAATGCCAAGCAAGCCACTCCAACAGTTGCATTGATGCTCGGCCCCACCATGCCGGTTAAAATCAAAAATTTGAACACGTCGGTGACACGTTCTAAAGGATAGCGAAGGTTGGTAGTTTTCCGCAGCAGGAAGCCACCCAACAAAGTCCCTAGAGTTGTTCCGATCGCAATTCCCAGAACTGGCAGTGTTGAAATCACCAAGGATAAGAAACTTGTTGAATCTCGGAACGCCCAGAAGTTGGCGAGAAATGAACCCAGCAAAACACCGTACCCGATCCAGTTCCCAAACAACAGCACAGCCCCAGCAGCAATTCCATCTGGGGGCCAAACTGGAGTCACATTCTGAGGTGTGGAGGCAAGATAACGTGAAATTTCAGCCATTTCATAGTAAGCGATCGCCAAAACAACAGTGCCTCCGATTTGCCTTAGCGCATGAGGGAATATAGGCGATTTTTGTTGAATCATCCGTTTAGTGGCTGCTTGATATCAAAGTTACTTGTCTTTACATAGAATGCCCTTTTCCCTTAAGGTCGGAACATAAAGCAGCCATAAAAGTAGTTTATAAATTCATAAAACAAGCAATTTGTCAAGCTGATTTTGTGTAAATGCCTTCTGCCTTACCCCCTACTCGTACTGAGTTAAAACCATAAAAACTGCTTATCCTCTCTGCGCCGACCGTTCGCGTAGCGTCTCCGACAGGAGAAGTTCAGATTGACGACAAGCTGTGTGTCTACTGCGGTTCGCCTTTGGCATTCCCGCAGGGTAGCCGCTCCGACTTCTCTGTGCGTTTATGCTTGAATTTCTCAACTTAAGCTAGCATCAATTTACCCAGTAACCAGCACAGCAGCAATGGCAACAAATTGGTTGCGAATCACCCATCAAGGCGAAACAATCCAACTTTCTTGGCAACGCGGATACGAAAATCCTCGCCTAGCCCCAGCAGTCCCTTTCCAACAACCCTTCGATGAAGAAAACGCGGCTGAATTGCGCTGGTATTTAGAAGATTATTTACAGTTTCCTTACGGAATTTTTCCAGATAACGCTGTAAAAATCGAACAAAAGTTACAGCACTGGGGACAACAGCTATTTGAGCTAGTATTTCGCAGCACAGAAAAAGGAAGAGAGTTTTTTCAAGAAGCTACACGGGAAGGACTCGATAAATGCGAACTGGGCATCATTTCCGATAACGCCAACGTGCTGAATTTACCTTGGGAATTGCTGTATTCCCCCGACTATCAATTTCTTGCACCTTCACTGGCGGGGATGTATCGCAGTCTCAGCACTCAGGGCGTAAAAGCACCATTGCCGCCAATGCCCGATGACCAACTGAATATTTTATTAGTTATTGCCCGTCCTGATGATGAGCAAGACGTAAATTTTAAAACCATTGCCCGTCCTTTGCTGGCGGCGTTGCAACCGATACGTCAGCGAGTCAACCTGAAAGTATTGCGTCCCCCTAGCTTGAAAGCGTTTGAAGCAGAACTCCAGGCAAATAAAGGTTTTTACCATATCGTCCATTTTGATGGACATGGAAATTTTGACAGCGATACTCAAGGAGTTTTAGTCTTTGAAGATGAGCAGGGAAACGAGCAACTTGTTAGTGCCAGAGAAATTGCCCAATATTTAACAGATTGTCGCGTGCCGATTTTTGTACTCAATGCTTGCAAATCTGGGCAAGTAGGCGAAGAAGCCTTTTCTTCTGTGGCGGGACAGTTGGTGAAATTGGGGGCAAAGGGTGTAGTAGCAATGGCGTATTCAGTTTACGCCAAAGGTGCAGAACACTTTGTTGGGCGGTTGTATGGGGAATTAGTCAGGGGAGAGTGTATCGCTACAGCAGTTGCAGCAGGGCGCAAGTCCATGTCTATAGAAAAAATGCGCCCCAGTCCGAAAGGAAATTTACCTTTACAAGATTGGCTTGTGCCGGTGCTGTATCAGCAGGAACCCTATACGCCTTTTGTTCCTCAAAAGACAGCACCCAGTTTTGCTGATTTGATGGCGCAAGCAGACAACATTTCAGAAAGCAGCAAAGCTGTAGGTTTACCTGATGAAAGCGCTTATGGTTTTATTGGGCGAGATTATGAGATTTTGCGTTTAGAGAGAGCATTTCGGCAAAATCATGTGGTGCTGGTGCAGGGAATGGGCGGCGTTGGGAAGACTGAGTTAGTCGCAGGTTTCGCCCGGTGGTTGGATGATACTCAAGGACGTACAGGCGGTATGTTCTTCACTTCCTTTGAACAGGGTGCGGGGTTGAGTCAGGTAATTAACGAAATTGGTAGGGCGTTGGGCGGTGAGAGATTTTCCCAAATGATGCTAGAACAGCAAGAGGCTGTGGTGCGGCAATATCTGCAAACTCATCCTTGTTTATTGATTTGGGATAACTTTGAACCTGTCAACGGTTTTCCTACGGGGAATGAACCATTATTGAGTGGAGAAGAGAGAAACAAGCTGAAGCGGTTTCTGAAGGAATTGCGGGGTGGAAAATCTTGGGTATTAATTACCAGTCGCCGCGAAGAACCTTGGTTAGATTGTGGGTATAGTTTAATCAACTTGCGGGGGTTGTCTCAAGCGGATGCCCAAGAGTTAGCCGCGAAGATTTTGCAAACGGTAGGTGTGGAGAGAAAGAACTTACCAGCAGAGTATTTGGAATTGTTGGAATTGTTGGGGGGACATCCCTTGTCTTTGCGGGTGGTGTTGCCGCATTTAAAAATGCAGACACCTATGCAGTTAATTGAGGCGCTGCGGCGGGGGTTGGATACTTTTAGGGGACAAGAGGAAGAAGGGAGAGAAAAATCTCTTACTGTGTCGTTGGATTATTCCTTTGCGAAGTTGTCGGAACGTACACGCCAACATTTACCATTTTTGGCGCTGTTTTCGGAACGGGTTAATGCAGATTGGCTGCATCTGTTTTCAGAAAGTGCTGATAATGAATTTGGGCAAGCTTATCGGGCGGTGTTTGGGGAAAACTTGCAAAAACCAGATTGGATGAGAATTCTCAATGAAGCCGCCGCCGCAGGTATTTTGGAATATTTGGGTTATGAGACTATCTACAAAATTCACGCTACATTACCTTGGTATTTGCGTCAGCAATTAAACATAATTAGCTCTCAGGCGGTGATTAACGAATTTGAAAAAAAGTTGCTGATTTTCTACGCTAATTTGGCGCGTAGCTGCTGCAAGCAACTCATCAGCAACACAGAACTAGCAACTTTTGTGCTACGAGTCGAAGAACCAAATCTGTTGCAAAATCTGCGCCTTGCCGAACAGCAGCAAGAATGGAATTGTGCTCATAACATTTTGTATACCTTGGGAGAAATGTATGAGCGCATTGGGCGGAAACCTGAATTTAAGTCACTGCGACAACGGGCGCTAAATCAAATTGGCATTTACTTGGCAGATGCAAAAGCAAAGGGTGAAGATGCTTTGGATTTCTGGATGTATCTGCGAGGTGTGGATGCAAATGAAGCACTGCTAAGTGCTAAATTGGCAGAAGCGAAAAAAGTTTATCAAGAAAATTTAGATGAATTGATCGCTTTAAATGACCCTTCAGTAAATGAAAAAATTGCTACTTATTATCAGCGTCTGGGTATTGTCGCTTATGAACAGAGGCAGTTTGATGTCGCTGTTGATTATTACCACATAGCCCTGAAGATTTTTGAAGATGCTGGGGATTTGTGCAATGCTGCTAAAGTATATCACGAGTTGGGCATGGTAGCCCAACAGCAACGGCAGTTTGATGTCGCTATTGATTACTACCACAAAGCCCTGAAGATTTTTGAAGATGCCGGGGATTTGTACAGTGCTGCTGGAGAATATCACCACCTGGGCATAGTAGCTTATGGGCAGAGGCAGTTTGATGTGGCTGTTGATTACTACTACAAAGCCCTGAAGATAAAAGAAAATGTTGGGAATTTGTACAGTGCTGTTAGTGACTATCACCAACTGGGCATGGTAGCCCAAAAGCAACGGCAGATTGATGTGGCTGTTGATTACTACAACAAGGCGCTGAAGATATGTGAAGATGCCGGGGATTTTTACAGTGCTGCTAGAGAATATCACCAACTGGGCACGGTAGCCGAAGAGCAACGGCAGTTTGATGCGGCAATTAACTATTATCAAAAAGCCTGGGAAATTTACGAGCAATTCCGCGATTGGTATTGGGCTTCACAAACATTGGGTAAATGGGGAAGGGTTTTAGAAGCTCAAGAAAATTACGCTGATGCTTTGCAAGTTTACATTCATGTTTTAGCCATTGACCTAGAGCATAATCAAGATTGGATTGGTTCAGATATCCATGATTTAGCCCGTATGCTCCAGCAGTTAGGTGAAAGCCAGTTTCAAACCATTTGGCGCGAGGTCAGGGGTGAAGAGTGCGCTGGAGGGTATCGCAAGGCAATCTGGATAGCGCGAAATAGGCTAGAAACAGAGTCGTGGGGTGCAGTGCAACGATTTATTGCCCATATCAAATCATTCATAAGTTTTATTTAAGCATTGCTAGCGATCGCATAAGCGTTTGCCACAAAAATCATCATTTTCATAACCAAAATCATCATTTTGGTCACGACAGGCTGGTTATTCAGAAGTGCGATGTCTACGGTCACTGAGCCTGTCCTGAGCGTAGCCGTTGGCGCAGCCGTTCGCGCAGCGTCTCGTAGAGAAGTGCGGGCTACACCTACGGAACATTTACAGCAGCAGTGTTCTATCCTAGAAACAAAAAGAGTAAAACTATGTAAGCCTACAAACTCAACGCCACAATTGATGAATCCGGGCATTTAATTATTGATGAACCTCTAAATATTGCTCCTGGAAAAGTGGAAGTGATTATTTTGCAGCCAGTTCCATCCTTGGAAACTTCTACTGAGCCACAGCCAGAAAAGCCGAGAAGAAAGTCTAAAGTCAAAGCATTTGAAGGTTTATTTGAAAATGCCCCACCGACACCACCAGACTTTGACCCAGACCAAGCTCGATGGGAAGCTTTAAAGGAGAAACATAATCTGTGAAATTGCGTAAAATATCATTTAATTATATGTAAATGGAAAAAGCCAATATGCAAGCCTACAAGCTCAACGCCACAATTGATGAATTCGGTCATTTAATTATTGACGAACCTCTTAATATTGCTCCTGGTACGGTAGAAGTGATTATTTTGCAGCCAGTTCCATCTTTAGAAAGTTCTACAGAAACTCAAACTCAGTCACAACCTGCAAAGCAAAAAAGAATAGTGGAATGCTCTATACCCATTTTGAAAGAATGGTTGGAAAGTACAGAGCCGACTCCTTCAGATTTTGACCCCGACCAAGCCAAATGGGAATATTTGAAGAAGAAACATAATCTGTGAGAGTCTTGCTAGACACTAATATAATTCTGGATTTTGCTCTTGAACGCCATCCCTTTTACAGCAATACTATACAAGTATTCTCATTTATTTATCAAAAACAAATAGAAGGTTATCTTTCTGCTTCTACTTTTAGTGACCTCTACTACATCATTCGGAAAAATAAATAAAAGTCGAGCATCTGCTCTATCCCTTTTAAATAGAATTGTAACCTTCTGTCAAGTCGCCACAGTAGACAGTGCCACAATCAACATGGCATTAACCACTAACTTTGCAGATTTTGAAGACGCCATTCAATACAGCACTGCGATACTCAATCATTTAGATGCTATTATTACTCGCAACCCTGGAGATTTTCCAGTTACTACTCCCCGAATTCTCACACCTCAACAATTAATTCAAGAATTAACAAATTCTCCATAGAGAATTTTTGAGGAGATAGAAATTATGGTAAATCTCAATACTTCCAATAATGCCAGCAATGATTCTATGGGTGCAGTTCGCATCAAAGTTAAACTAACAAATGCCATAGACGAAGCTCTTGTGAGTCGAGGAATGCTTAATCCCAATATGTTGCGGGTATATGAAACCGAAGCACTGGTGGATACTGGGGCTGTGCGTACAGTACTACCAATGCCGATTGTACAGCAGTTAGGTTTGAGAATTCGGGGTCAGCAGGTTGCAGAATACGCTAACGGCATGGAAGAATCTATCGGTGTGACGGAACCTGTAATTATAGAATTAGAAGGGCGAGAAACTACTGAAGCTACATTAGTGACAGGAAATACTGTGCTGATTGGGCAAACAGTACTGGAAACGCTCGATTTATTAGTAGATTGTAAGAATCAGCGACTTGTACCCAATCCTGAGCATCCCAATTATCCCGTACTAAGGATATAGCATGAATCTCCAATTAACCCCTGTCGAAATCCAAGAGTTTCAGCAACTTCTGCAAAACGAGACCCCAGCGCAACAAGCGCTTACTACTCTGCAACAACACAACGGCAATCTAGAAACCAGTTTTGATGCACTCTGGCAAGAGAAAGTCGGCAAAACAGATTATAGTCAGGGCAAAAAATCTCTCTTACAACTCACCCTCGACGAAATCCGCGCGGAAATCTGTGGTGATGATGGTTTACGGGGCAAAATCAAAGAATACACCAATAACCCTGGTAGTTCTTCTCTGCTCAATAGTATCATTGGCTCACTGGTAGCTGTTGCAGCAGTACATGGGATTCCAATTGATGGTGCGATCGCCACAATTGTCGTGTTATATATTTTAAAAATCGGAATAAATGTTTTGTGCAAATACACTGAGCCAGATAACAAATAACGAGCAAGGATAAAAATAATAACTCCTAACTCCTAACTTCTAACTTTTAACTCCTAACTTCCTCACGTCCCTGGTAAATTTCGCAACCGTTCATCCAAATGACTATGGTCTGCCAAAACCTTTAATAGCGGCCCATGCGAACTAAATTCTACAATACTCACCGAAGCCACAGGGCATCCCAAACGAAAACGGAAGCGTCCCACATCAACCCCTAGTAAACTACACAGAAGAATTCTAATGGTTGCCTTGTGTGAAACCACTAAAACATTTCCACTAGTGTAATTTTGTTTAATTTCTTCAATTACCTGCAAGGCGCGAGAAGCAATTGTGACAGCCATTTCTCCGCCAGTTGGAGCATTCCAAGCCGGATCTGCTGACCAGCGAATATAATCATCGTGATATTCACGGCTAATTACTTCTGGCGTTTTTCCTTCCCACAAGCCATAGTTAATTTCTTTCAAACCATCCCTAAGTTGTGGTTCTATCCCTATTGCTTCATACAAAGGTTTTGCTGTCTCCACAGTTCGCTGCATTGGACTGCAAAATATTGCTGTCCAATCCATAGAACTATATGTGTCTGCAAAAGCTTTTGCCATCTCCAAGCCTTCTGGAGTAAGTTCTGAATTTATAGAACCGCAAAAGGAATTATTGCGGCTGCATTCTGTTTGTCCGTGACGGAGGAAATAAAGAGTTAGGTTCACGGTATATTCTCATCGATTGTGAATTTAAGAGCGCTAACAATCAGATGTAGCTGAAGATAGTTAATGCCTGTGGTATATTACTACAATTTTTGATATTTGCAATGATTTTCAGATTGAGCAAAGTTGTCATAGCTACGCTCGTCGTAGACAGATTTGCAACTCAATCAGGTTTTTGTTGCTTATTGTGAACTGTATTGCTTTATAGTTTTAATAATTATAAAAAATAAATTAGAGCATTTTGCATCTAAATCAAATACATTCTTACCCCTTTTAATCCCCCCTTATAAAGGAGGAAACTTGAAATCTTGCTCCCTTCCCAATACATACGGGGAGGGGTGATTCAAGGATTTTTGCAAGAGGTCTATTAACTTGCAATCTGCTGTAAGAATAAATTAAACATAAATATAGAGACGTAATTAATTACGTCTCTATAAAATTTCTTTCAATCAAGCTACTCCTTTATCTTTCAACGCTTGCTAAGAATAGAATAAAGGTGCGTAGCATTGAATGTTTAGCATTTCGTAATTTTTTCTTGCAAAAATGGAATCCACCCCATTTATATCCCTAGAGTTTCTGCAAAAAAAATCATGAATTACTAGTCAATGTTTTTCTTTACATTATCTTTTACGTCTTCAATTCCGTGACGTACTTCGCTTTCGGCTTGCTTTGCTTTACCTTCAGCTTTATCTTCTGGATCTCCAGTGACGTTTCCTAATGCTTCTTGGGCTTTACCTTCAACATTTTTAGCAGCAGCCTTTGCACGATCTTCTATGCTCATTTTGATCCTCCTGATTCAATTAAAAATTAATTTCAAAGCTATAAACTAACTTTGAAACTCTTTGTTATTACTTTTACACAGTAACTTAAAATTTTTACTAAAGCCTTCTATCACAAGGCAGATTCAATAATTCGGAATTGGTAATTGGTAATTCATAATTAAGAAAGTTAGTTTCAATAAGCGTTCTGGCTGTTAGTTGAATATAAAATAAAGTGAGAAGAGTTTAGTTACCTATGCTAAAAGACATAGAACAAATGTCACAGATGATAATTTTTAGTTTTTAAATAAAAAAAACCCAGTTTCGTAGAGAAAATGGGTTAATAAAGTTATGGGGATGTTTTTTGTTTAATCTAGAAAACCCATCAGATTTTCAGGATTGTCAATCTCATTTGATGCTATCGGACGATTACCGAATGTCGAATAGCTTTCATCAATTACCAATGAACTTGAGCCAATTGGACGAATCCCAGAGAGATTCATACTTTCAACAATTTGGAATCTATTAGCACCAATTGGACGAATACCCATTGCATTATAGGTTTCAACTACTTCCAAATTACTAGTGCTAACAGGACGCACCCCAGAAATTGAAAGGTGTTCAGCAACTTCTATGTCGCTAGCGCCTATGGGACGAATTCCAGAAATGGCGAGTGTTCCAGAAGCTCCTACTGGCAGTTCATTAACTTCCTCGGCTTTATCTGCATTCAAGCTCTGGTCTTGTTGATTTACAACTTCCTGTGTAGACTTGGCATACTTCTGCCGAGAACTGGTTGCTTTGCCAGTGTTGCTATTAGTCATAAACGAACACCTCTAGTTTGTTAACTGAATTTTACAATAATTAAGGAAAGATGAAATTTTTTCCCATATACCTTAGAGTTTAACCTTAAAAAACCCCATATAGATATAAGAATCTTTAAAACAAATACATAAGTAAATTTAAAGCAATAAATTTTGTAAATAATTATTACTATTTATTTGCTCTGATAAGCCAGCTACAATAGATACAGAGCGGAATCGTCACCATGAGATCGGGTATTTACAGCAAAACTGTATGACAGAATTTTCTCTTCAAGCTCCCTTTAGTCCCACAGGCGATCAACCACAAGCGATCGCTAAACTTTCTGCTAGTATCCAATCAGGCAATCGTTACCAAACTTTACTAGGAGCCACTGGAACTGGCAAAACATTTTCCGTAGCAGCAGTTATTGAGAAAATTGGCAAGCCGACTTTAGTACTGGCGCATAACAAAACCCTGGCTGCACAGCTTTGTAACGAGTTGCGGGATTTCTTCCCCAATAACGCAGTCGAGTATTTTGTCAGCTACTACGATTATTATCAGCCAGAAGCGTATATTCCCGTCACCGATACTTATATTGAAAAAACGGCGGCAATTAATGATGAAATAGATATGTTGCGGCATTCAGCGACGCGATCACTTTTTGAACGTCGTGATGTCATTGTCGTTGCTTCCATCAGTTGCATCTACGGTTTAGGAATGCCAGCAGAATATCTGAAAGCTGCCATCCCCCTTCAGATAGGTATGGAAGTAAATCAGCGTCAAATTTTACGAGATTTGGCAAATGTTCAATACAGCCGTAACGACATCGAAATGGGTCGGGGAAAATTTCGCGTCCGGGGTGATGTTTTAGAAATTGGCCCCGCTTATGAAGACCGAATTATTCGCGTCGAATTCTTTGGTGATGAAATTGACGCAATTCGCTATATCGATCCGGTAACAGGTGAAATTCTCAAAAGTTTGGAAGCGGTAAATGTCTACCCTGCACGTCACTTTGTTACCCCAGAAGAACGGTTAGAAGTCGCTTGTCATGACATTGCAGCCGAGTTAAAACAGCAAAAACTAGACTTAGAACAAGCTGGCAAATTATTAGAAGCGCAACGCATAGATCAACGTACACGCTATGACTTGGAAATGCTGCGCGAAGTCGGTTACTGTAACGGCGTTGAGAACTATTCCCGTCATTTAGCAGGAAGACAAGCTGGAGAACCACCAGAATGTTTAATTGATTATTTTCCCAAAGATTGGCTATTAGTTATTGATGAATCTCACGTTACCGTGCCACAAATTCGCGGCATGTATAATGGCGACCAAGCGAGAAAAAAAGTTTTAATTGAACATGGATTTCGGCTTCCTAGTGCTGCTGATAACCGTCCTTTAAAAGCCGAAGAATTTTGGGAAAAGGTAAATCAGTGTATTTTTGTTTCAGCAACTCCCGGAAATTGGGAATTAGAAGTTTCTGAAGACCATGTAGTTGAACAAGTAATTCGACCAACTGGGGTGATCGATCCAGAAATTTCTGTGCGTCCCACAGAAGGACAAATTGATGATTTGTTAGGCGAAATTAAAGATAGAGCCGACCGCCATGAACGAGTCTTGATTACCACACTAACTAAGCGGATGGCGGAAGATTTAACCGAATATTTGCAAGACCACGGTATCAGGGTACGATATTTACATTCCGAAATTACTTCTATTGAGCGCATCGAGATTTTGCAGAATTTGCGCGAAGGTGCATTTGATGTATTAGTTGGCGTGAATTTGCTCCGGGAAGGTTTGGATTTACCGGAAGTTTCATTAGTAGCAATTATGGATGCAGATAAAGAAGGTTTCCTACGAACCGAGCGTTCCTTAATTCAAACTATTGGTAGAGCCGCGCGTCACATTCAGGGACAAGCGATTTTATATGCCGATAATCTGACAGGTAGCATGATTAAAGCTATTGATGAAACAGACAGACGGCGTGGGATTCAAACAGCACATAATCGATTGCATGGGATTACACCACAACCGATTGTAAAAAAATCAAGTAATGCAATTTTGGCTTTTTTAGATGTATCTCGGCGGTTAAATGCAACTGATTTAAAAGTTGTAGATGAACATCTAGATGAACTGCCATTAGAACAGATTCCCCAATTGATTACTCTGTTAGAAGCGCAGATGAAAGAAGCGGCAAAGAAACTAGAATTTGAAGAGGCAGCAAAATTGCGCGATCGCATTAAACATCTGCGAGATAAAATGCTAGGACGTTAAGTGAATCTTCTGCTGACCAATATTCGCCTAATAAACAGTGATGACAAAAGAGGGTTAAGGACTTTTACAAGCAATACATAAGTACTAAACTTTAGCGTTCGCCTCTGCCAGTTTGTCATCTAGCAAGCGATTTATTTCTGCTGTCTTGTCAAGAGGTACGAGATAAAGACCACAAATTTTGCTTACCCGATCTAGGGAAATATTCTCAAAATCACACCAAGCACGGGCAGCTTGGTTAGCTATCTTCTCAATCTCAGCAGCTTGAATTGCGGCACAAGGTTCTGATTCTATACAAGCAATTAAGTCAAGAATAGCAAGTTCATCTTGCTTTTCAAGCTTTTTGCTTGACAAGTTGAAAAGTATGGGACAATACTTGCTTTCATACTTAAGCAGTACAAAGATACGGGGTTGAGGCTTGGAATAGCTCCTTGCACTCAGTAAATATTCTGGCAGTTCTTCTGCACGACTCCGGTATTGTTCAAGCACTGCTACATGAGTCAGCATGGATTCAGCACCAAGTCCACCAATATCTTTTAAAAATTGACTATCTCGTGTAAGTTGCTCCACATCTAAATCGCTATCAAGGGTTATTTCAGAGTGTTCTTCTTCTGATATGACACCAGATCCCAAAATGCGTTTCGATTTATTGTGGCGATGAGCAATGCGAGTAAATCTCTTACAGATATCGTTTTGTACGCGGGAGAGGCTGTCTGTTCGATCTATGATTAACGGTACAAGTGTATAGAACTGAACTACTCGTTCAGAATTTGAGGTCATCCTCAACACTCTACCTGCCCTTTGAAATAGCTCATCCGCCCCTTCAGGTGGATCGTAATTCACAACAGTATCGGCATCTTGTAAATTAACACCTACACCATCTGCATCAGTACAAATTAGTACGTCATACTCTCGGCTGGCATTGTAATTATGAGAACGTGGCGAAAACTGTTTTAGTACTTCAAAACGCTGTAATCCAGCTTTTAATCGCGGATTACCTTCATCCGTTTCAACTGTACAACCAATCCTAAGTGCCTCACTAAATCTTCTCTCCAACATACTTAGTAAATACTGGGCAGTAAGATATCTCTTGACAAATATGATGACTTTACCCCTTGTATCTAGGCAATGCTCCTCAATAATGTTCTGCAATTTCAGAAACTTGTCATCTGTGTAGTTACTCTGCCTAAGCCGTGCCAATAGTGGTATCAGAGTATTACTACGCTCTTCCAAGCTTAGATACATCGGTGTTTTATGAGACCGATTTTGTGTATCAACCACGTTAAAAGAACAATGTTCTTGATTATGAATATCAGTAGCAGACTGTTCCCATAGGTTTAGAGTGAGTTGAGAGGAGTATTCTGTTTGCTCACAAGAGCTTAATGTCGCAAGGTTTTGTTCAATACTGTATGCCATTGCTACAGGTGAACTAAGCCAGTTTGTAAGTGAAGCATTATACACTGTATCGATCGCACTCTCGCATAAAGCCATTTTGTCATCATCAAACCGTTTATATGGAGACTTAAAAGCTTGATCGAAACAACGGCGATCAAAAGCAGCTTGTAGTTCAGGCTGCAAGAACAACTGGTAGCGTAACGAATATAGCTTGAGGCTTTTTGGTAGATAACGTCGTTCATCACCAAACTGAATAAAAGTTCGTCCATTTGGATCGATATCACCTCTGTTTCGAGCTATTTGTAAAACGTGAGGTAACCCCAAAATTGTCACGATTGGTAAGCGGGAAAATTCTTCGGCATCAATAATTTCCCAAGGAATTTGCTCTTCCAATAGATTAGGTTTGTAAAACCGATGAGGTAGAAGATATAACAGACTATTAAGATTTAAGTAATCTGTGCCGTATGCTGTAGCCGTGAGAAGAAAGATTTTTGCACCTGCTTTGACTGCTGGTACTATACGTTCATAAACCAAACTCTTACCACGCTTGGACTTCTCCCGTAGAAATTCATTTCGATAGAAGTGAGCCTCATCAATAATAATGACAGTATTATCATTAGCTCGTTGAAGCAGCTTTTCTAACTGGGTTGTTAGATGGCGAGATTCCTCAGAAGCTTTGCGAAACAGCAGATCGATGTTAAAAAACTTAAAGTAAACATTGCGATTTTCAAGCTGCTGTTCCCAATTTTCGCGTACTCCACCAGGAGCAATTAAAATAACTAGACTGGTTCTGCCTATTGGTTGCAAACGCAAAGCAATTTCAGCACCTATAACAGTCTTACCCAGACCAGTCGCAGCTATGATAAGTGCGCCACCATACTCATTAGCTTGACGAAGAGCACGTGCAATTACACCCTTCTGATAATACACAGGAGAATACGCACCTAAACACAAAGGATATTCAGCTAAGTTATTGAGCAGAAAAACTGTTTTGAGATATACCTCGAATGGGGTGGCGAGATTAAGCCAATCCTCTAATTTTTTGATCAGTTCAGCCAATAAATCTTGGGCATTTTGAGCAACATCATCATACCAATTTGTAAACAAACAGATCCGCTCAAAATCGTTGCTAACGCTCACTTGCTCTGCTGATTGGCAAAGTCCTCTACGACTGTAGTTTGATGAACCATGCCATATTAGCTTAGAATCACATATGTAAAATTTACAGTGAAAAGGCACTTGCATTTCGCGGGCATCTCGAATAATGAAACGTCCGGATTTCATGCGTTCAACTAATTCAAAAACTGTTCTCCACAGATCTGTATCACACTGCCCCAAATCTGCCGTAATCTCATCAATGACAGTGGCTCGGACATGCTTTCCTTCCTCCCGACCCACTAGGATTTTAAATTGTACCTCCGATGCCACATACTTACGACCCAACTTGTATCCAACCAGGCTAAAGTAAGCACTAGCAATACGAATTGTATTTTCAGCTTCTGGAAAATAGGCTTTAATAAACTCTAATCCTACACCAGAGCCGACACCTGCAATAGGTTGCCCATCAGGATTAGACTGTAAAACCAAAGCTAACTTTGACTTGGACTTGCGAGGCATGAGGGAGTGTTACTAATTTCAGCAATACCTTTCTATTATCTGTTTTATTGATACTTATGTACTATGATTTAGCGATTGCGCTGTACCAATTGCGTAAGTCCTGTACTATATAAATCAATACAGTTCAGATAAGCCTGTTTTTTCCTCCCTCTGTTCCCTGGACGACCATTCAGGAAAAATGTATGCGCTTCTTTTGCGGCTAGTTCTTGGGCTGGTTCTGACTCTCCCCCTACATACACACGCGGATGTGGTTTGGCTATAGGTGGAGGATTGAGCTTCAAATCATCGATCTGAAAATATTCACCGTAGAAGTTGACTTTCTCTCCACTCCATAGGGCTTTTACGACCCTAATCCATTCATCCGAATAGCGATAACGCTCATCGTGGGTAAGGAAATTGATCCCCGACTTTTCTATTTCTGGCTTGAACCAGGCACTTACTAAGTTAATAGCAAAGCGTCCACCACTGATTGCATCAATACCTAAGGCCATCTTTGCTAAGACGGCAGGATGAAATAGTAATGGCTTAACAGCTGCAATAATCTCGATAAAGTTTGTTGCTTCTGCCAAAGCTGCTGCTGTTGTCCAAGTTTCTAGCTGGTCAAGTTCTTGATTCCTGGCATTGATGATATGTTGCGCGATTAAAGTTGTGGTAAATCCGCACTTTTGGGCCAATTGGATTAAATTCTTGGCTCGTGAGTAACTAGCATCACGAGGTTCAAGAGGATGGGTCATCACACCGCAGTTGCCGTAAACGGGAATCCAAATCCCATAGTGTGGTTCAGACATAGCTTTCTAGAACCTTTGTAGTCGGCACTAAAACTTTATTTTTGCACCTTAAAATATACTGTAAATCGGTATATTTTTAGTAGTATACTAAGAGATTTGCATAGGTGAGGATAAAAAACAAGGTATATCTCCCCAGTCCCCATTTAATTTGGAGGCAAGAATGTCAGAACCACGCTATGGTATTTGGGTTCCTGTTGGGGGTAACTTTGGCCCTCTCAATACACCAGATGAACCGATTGATGCTAGTTATGAACGCACGCGATCGCTAGTATTAGAAGCAGAACGTTTAGGATATGTGACAACCTTAGTCGCACAGCATCTTGCTAATCCCCGTAGTCTAGATTTAGAACAGTTGGAAACTTGGACAGCTTGTGCGGCGTTGGCTGAGGCTACGGAAAGCATAGAAATTATCGCCGCGATTAAACCTTTATTATTTCATCCAGCCGTTCTAGCCAAAATGGCCTTGAGTATTGATGCTATCAGTCGCGGACGTTTTGCCATCAACCTAATTAGTGCTTGGTTTCGCCCAGAAATGGAGCGTACTAATATCCCTTTCCCTCCCCATGATGAACGTTATCGCTATTCTGGTGAATGGTTGCAGGTTGTTAGAGCTTTATGGAGTAGTGAGAGGGTGAACTTTAAGGGTGAATATTTCAAAATTCAAGATTTGAGTTTTCGACCTTTCTCTGTTGCTCAACCCTATCCTCGTATTTACCTGGGAGGAGCATCAGACCCAGCACAGATTTTAGCAGCCCAACAAGCCGATGTTTATTTCATCAACGGTCAGCCGATTAAGATGTCCGCAAAGTAATTAAACAAGTTTTGAACCGACCACGTTTCCTAGCCCAACCAGTCCGTTTTGGTTTGTCAGCCTTTGTGATTGCCCGAACTACAGACGAAGAAGCCCAAGCAGAACTAGAACGACTCATGGCACTGCAAAAGTTGGAAGAACAATATAAGTTAAGTGTTGCTAAAGGAGTTGACGCAGAAGCCGTTATGTTCCAACTCTTCGCCAAAAATCCGGCTGTTGGCGGCAATGGTGGCACAGCCGCAGGATTGGTTGGCAGCTATGATACAGTGGCAACTCGCGTTGCAGCTTTCGTTGATGCAGGTATCGACACTTTCATGCTGCAATTTAATCCCTTTGTCCGGGAGATGACACGTTTTGCTCAAGAAGTTATGCCTCGCGTGCAGCACTTGCAAAAAGTTGTTTAGTTGTTGACTGAAAAAAGGCAGGGGGCAGGGGGCAGGAGGAAAGAATTTATTTTCACTCTGTCATTCGGTTTCCAGTACACCAGTTTTAGTCCAATCGGAAATTAACTTGCAATACTTAATGTTTGAAAAACTAATAATTAGAGTATCATGCTAAATGTAATTTGCCGTACACACTCTTTGTATATATTGTGCAAACTCTATCTACTGCATAATTTAGTCAGACAAATCAGCGATACCTCTGGTAAAGCGATCGCTAACGCAAGTTTATAGACAAAAAAGCCGATGAGCAAAACACGCCAGTATAGAAGCTCATTGTCGAAGACTGCACCGATGACAAATTACTAGCAAAAAGTGGTGCTTAAAGGTTGTGAAAAATGCAGGTGGGTGGATTTTTGCCTGTAAAGTCCGCTCAGAGTGGCAAAGAAATCTGTTGACTGCCAAATAAGGAGGAAAAGAATTGCTAACAGAAAATGAACTACAATTAACTACTGATGTGCTGGTAATTGGTGGTGGTCCTGCGGCAGCATGGGCAGCATGGGCAGCCGCATCCCAAGGAGTCAAAGTCATCATTGTTGATAAAGGTTTTCTGGGTACGAGCGGTGCAGCTGCTGCTAGTGGTAACGGCATCATGGCTCCTTCTCCAGAGAATTGGGACAAAGTTTTATCGGAGCGTTATCGCATAGGAAAAAACCTCGCTAACTCACGTTGGATCGAGCGTGCGATCGAAAAAACTTGGCTGAGTTTGCCCTTAGTGGAAAGTTGGGGCTATCGTTTCCCCAAAGAAGATGGGGAATCTGTGCGCCAGAGCTATTATGGGCCTGAATATATGCGGGTACTTCGCAAAAACCTTTTGCGTGTTGGTGTACAAATTTTCGACCAAAGTCCGGCTCTAGAACTTTTATTGGCTGACGATGGCTCAGTAGCTGGAGCAAAAGGTGTACAGAGGCAACATCATCGTAGCTATACCGTTCGTGCTGGTGCAGTAGTTTTGGCGAATGGCGGTTGTGCATTCTTGAGTAAAGCATTAGGGTGCAATACTAATACCGGTGATGGGCTGCTGATGGCAGTAGAAGCTGGTGGCGAACTCTCTAGTATGGAAGCTTCCAATCACTATGCAATTTCGACCGCTTTTAATGCCACAGTGACGCGGGGTGTTCCCTTTGGCTGGGCTAGTTACACCGATGAAGCAGGTAACGATCTTGGTGGTTATGTCGATGGTCGTCGCGATCCATCGTTCCTTCCCAATGCCCTCTTGAAAGGTTCCGTTTATGCTCGTTTGGATAAAGCCACACCTGAAGTCAAAGCAGTAATTGAAAAGTCTCATTTCATCGCTTTTCTACCGTATAAAAAAGCTGACATTGACCCCTATACAGAACGAGTGCCTGTAACACTAATTTTAGAAGGTACAGTCCGTGGTACAGGTGGAATCCGTTTGACCGATGATAGTTGTGCTACAAAGGTTCCTGGCCTCTACGCCGCCGGTGATGCAGCATCGCGGGAGTTTTTAGCTGGGTTAGCATCTGGAGGCGGTGGTCCCAATGCTGCTTGGGCAATCTCCACAGGGCAATGGGCTGGAGTTGGGGCAGCTAACTTTGCGAAAAGTTTAGGCGCTCAAGCAAATGAACGGGTTGCGCGTCCTGCTGGTCAAGTGGGATTGCGATCGCCTACGGTGGGCAAAACGCCATCGCCTTCAGCATCTTCTGAAACATTCGATAGTGAAGCGATCGTGCGTGGCGTACAAGACCAGATGTTCCCGTTGGAAAAGAACTACTTGCGTTCTGAGCAGGGACTTCTGGATTCCCTCGCCAAATTAGAAACCCTGTGGCAGCAAGTACAAGGGAACCCAAAACAAGATACAGTGCGCGATGTGGAATTTTCTCGTCGAGCGGCTGCTCTGACGGCTGTAGCGCGATGGGCATACTTTAGTGCTTTACATCGCACGGAAACGCGCAGCGAACATATTCGTATGGACTATCCCGAAACCGATCCAAATCAGCGTTATTACCAAGCAACCGGCGGCTTAGATAAACTTTGGGTGAGGCGTGATTGGATTAAGGATGCCATCGCTACACCACCAGTACAAACCTCTCAAACCACACCCTCTGTATCAAAGTTGTAGTAGGAGCAGAATCATGATCGAGCTTGTCAGCCATAAACTCTGTATCAATTGCAATCTGTGCGTCCAAGTATGTCCTACTAATGTTTTTGACTCTGTACCGAACCAACCACCTGCGATCGCCCGACAAGAAGATTGTCAAACTTGTTTCATGTGTGAAGCATATTGTCCTGCGGATGCACTCTATGTTGCGCCCCAATCTCACACCAATGTTGCAGTCAATGAGGATGAGTTAATTGAAAGTGGCATCATGGGTGAATATCGTCGTATCTTGGGTTGGGGATATGGCAGAAAAAACAATAGTGAATTAGATACTGCTCATAAACTACGCCAACTGCCGCGCCCTTATCAAAGTTAAAGGCTTGTGTCGTCTTGTTCCCAGCCTCCAGGCTGGGAATATATTTTGTGAATATTTTATGAGCAAAATACGGCAAATTGCCCGAATTATCGTAGTATTGATATTGCTTATAGTTTAATGTACGTATGTTCAGTAAGTATTTACCACATCGACTGATGAGGATTGTCAGCAGCTTTATTCAAAATTATGAAATATCCCGAATTGGCATATTTGCCTTATTCTTTACCTGTGGTTTAACTTTGACTCTTGTGATATCTGCGTGTTCTGCGACCAATACAGGTAACTCTGTAGCAACACAGACAGCAAATCAAGGTGTGGTAGTTCGTATTGGCTATCAAAAAGCGGCGACTATTCTCAGCGCTCTCAAAAATCGAGGCAATTTAGCACAAACTTTAAAGACTGCTGGTGCTTCGCTGACATGGGCAGAATTTCCTGCCGGCCCACCCATGCTAGAAGCAATGAACGCAGGTAGTATTGACTTTGGCTATACAGGTGAATCACCACCAATATTTGCCCAAGCCGGAGGTACTCCTTTGCTTTATGTTGCTTACGATCCTTGGAGTCCCAAAGCCGAAGCAATTATTGTACCGAAAGATTCACCAATTAAAACGGTTGCTGACCTGAAAGGGAAAAAAGTAGCCTTTGCTAAAGGCTCGAACACTAACTATCTTGTTGTCAAAGCTGTAGAAGCTGCCGGATTAAAGTATAGCGACATTCAACCAGCACATCTAACACCAGCAGATGCCCGTGCAGCATTTACTGGTGGTAACGTTGATGCTTGGGCAATTTGGGACCCTTACCTAGCAGCAGTTGAACACGACACAAAGGTTAAGACATTGACAGATGCAACAAATTTAGCACCAAATCGGGGTTACTATCTTGCACGTCAAGAGTTTGTTAATTCTCACCCAGATTTGTTGAAAACCCTGTTAGATGAAGTAAGCATTGTAAATAAATGGGCAACAAATAATCCAAAAGAAGTTGCCAAGTTTTTAGAACCAGAGTTAGGTATTCCCGCGGTAGCATTAGAAATTGCCGAAAAACGACGAAAATATGGCGTTTTACCGCTAACAAATGAAGTAATCACTCAGCAACAAAACATTGCCGATACTTTTCACAAAATCAAGCTAGTTCCCAAGCAAATCCAAGTCAAAGATATTGTTTGGAATGGTAATAAATCTTAGAAGTTACTCCCTACTCGCAAAAGCTTATGGACATCAACACCCAACAAATAAAAACGGATGTACTTGTTATTGGTGGCGGTACAGCCGGGACAATGGCTGGAATTAAAGCCAAACAAGCGAATCCCGATGCAGAGGTGCTGATCTTAGAAAAGGCTAACATCCGACGGAGTGGTGCGATCGCAATGGGTATGGATGGAGTGAATACCGCAGTCATTCCTGGTCATTCTACCCCAGAACAATACGTGCGCGAAATCACCCTTGCTAACGATGGCATTGTCAACCAAAAAGCCGTTTATCAAACAGGCAAATTAGGTTACGAAGTTATCCAAGAATTAGAAAGTTGGGGTGTGAAATTTCAAAAAGATGCTCAAGGCAACTATGACTTAAAACAAGTGCATCGTGTGGGTAAATATGTCTTACCCATGCCAGAAGGAAAAGACCTCAAAACCATTCTTACCCGACAAGTTAAACGCCACAAAGTCAAAGTCACAAATCGCGTTATGGCAACCCGCGTCTTAGTCAAAGCCGGACGTGCTATTGGTGCGGTAGGATTTGATGTCAGAAACGGTGATTATATTGTCATTCAAGCTAAAGCAGTCATCCTGTGTACAGGTGCTTGTGGCAGATTAGGATTACCTGCTTCCGGCTATCTCTACGGCACTTATGAAAATCCTACCAATGCCGGAGATGGCTATTCAATGGCTTATCATGCAGGTGCAGAACTTAGTAATATTGAATGCTTTCAAGTTAATCCTTTAATCAAAGATTACAATGGTCCCGCCTGTGCTTATGTCGCCGGGCCTTTTGGCGCACATACAGCTAACGCCGAAGGAAATCGCTTCATTAGCTGTGACTATTGGAGTGGTCAAATGATGTTGGAAATCTGGAAAGAATTAAATTCTGGAAAAGGGCCAGTCCAATTGAAAATGACCCATCTCGATGAAGATACAATCGCGGAAATTGAATCTATACTGTGGGCGAATGAACGACCGAGTAGAGAACGTTTTCATCATGGTAGAAATGAAGATTATCGCACTCACGGCGTAGAGATGCACATTTCTGAAATAGGCTTATGTAGCGGTCATAGTGCTTCTGGTGTCTGGGTAAATGAAAACGCTCAAACAACCATTCCAGGTTTATATGCAGCTGGAGACATGGCCAGCGTTCCCCATAATTACATGATTGGGGCATTTGTTTTTGGTCGCATAGCCGGAACTCATGCCATTGAATATATCCAAAATCTAGATTTTATTGAACCAGATACAGATTTTTTAGAAGCTGAAAAAGCCAGAATTTATGCACCTTTAACTCGTCCGAATGGTGTACCTCACACCCAGGTAGAATATAAATTAAGACGTTTAGTTAATGATTATCTACAACCACCAAAATCAGGTAATAAAATCGAAATTGGTTTAAAACATTTTGTGCAATATCAAGAAATATTAGATTTAATGGGCGCTCGTGACCCTCATGAATTGATGCGTAGTCTAGAAGTTCACTTTATTCGTGACTGTGCAGAAATGGCAGCTAGAGCATCATTATATCGTCAAGAAACTCGTTGGGGACTTTATCATTACCGTTTAGATTACCCCGAAAAGAACGATGATGAGTGGTTTTGTCATGTCAACTTAAAGAAAAATGAATCAGGACAAATGATATTGTTTAAACGTCCTGTAGATACTTACATTGTGGATGTAAATTTACATCATGAAATTTATGATATAGCGGTGAAATAAACATGAAATATTTATTTTGGGATTTTGATCGTACACTAGGCAAGCTGCGGGAATTGAGCATTTTTTTTAAGCAGTTGTAGTTTATGAAGCAATTGGTTTTGCTAAACCATCTCTTGAGATATTCCATCATACTTTATCTAAGTTCAATTTAACATAAGCATAAGTTCTTGACGTTGGAGATTCTCTAAAGCACGACTATGCGGGAGCAACACAAGTCAAAATGGATTTTGTTCTTATACCAATTTTTTATAAAGCTGCATAGAATTCGATCCCCCCTAGCCCCCCTTATAAAGGGAGGAACCAGAAAAACATATCAAAGTCCCCCTTTTTAAGGGGGATTTAGGGGGATCTAGATATGTGTAACTTCACATTAAAT